>JADZDZ010000036.1 GCA_020850785.1 Candidatus Sumerlaeota bacterium
AACGACCTGAAGGCGCGCAAGATGATGGGCGTCGATGAAACGGCGAGCGACTTGCTATATGAATTGCAGATGATCCTGCAAAAGGAGGCGCAGCGTCAGGGGGTCGATATCGGCATCCACAGCGAATGGGCTGCCTGGGCCGGCTTGGATACCTCCTGCGACGTGCCGCGCAAAAATCAAGGAAGCACGCCTCATTCATGAAACGAAGCATTCAGATTCAAATCGCACTCGTGGTCGTTTCCATTTTCGTCTTGATAGGCGTCCTGTTTTACAATCCCGCCGACGTGGAGAAACCCACGGTCCTCGTCGTGGATTTCGGAGACGGCGGCAAGCGCATCGTCGGAAAGAAAGTGGCGCCTGCGGAGACGGATTCCAATTCCATTCCCCCACCAGAGGAAACGGGGCCTGATTCGCCGGAGCCCGATGCCGACGCGCAGCCTGATCCCAAGCTGAAAGCCAACACAACAACCACCAATCCGGACGGTGGCGAAGGTGCGGCACCAGTCCCGAATGCGCCCAACGCGGCGGCTCCGAAGGCCGCGCCCACTGCCACGCCATCGCGGCGCGCGGCGTTGATGCCGAAGGGCACTCCCCCGCCGCCAACGCCCTCCCCTGTTCCCACGAAGACGCTCATCAGGCTCCCCTTGGGCGGCACGATTGATCCCAATGTTAAGATTGAAACGACGACGAAATAATCATCAGGTCAGCCCCAAAGGACTCTCCCATACGATGAAGAAATTCTTCCGATTCACGGCGCTTCTTGCACTGGCTGCGGCGACATCCCATCAAGGGGCACGCGCGGCGGATGGCGTGGGAACAACGCCCATGCTGGCCGATGCGAAACTCCTTCCCGCAGAGGCACGGGATTTCTCCCTCTCGCCCCCGGAGATTTACAAAGTGAATCGCCGCAGCAAGGACCTCACCGTGGAGGACATGAACGGCGACGGCCTTCTCGACGTCCTGCTGACGACGAACGAGAAGAGCATCCTTGAAGTTTTCTATCAGAAGAAAAAGGCCGATGACGATGGCAACCGTTTCGATCACCAGACGATCGGTGTTGATCGAATGGTGCGCAGCGTTGGCGCGATCGACGTGAACGGAGACGGCCGCAACGACCTCCTGATGGCGACATCGCCGCCGAAACTTGTCGTGCTCTATCAGGATGACAAGGGGCGCCTGCAGGCCCCGCAGGACACTCCGCTGGAAGCGGACCGCCTGACGCTCGGCGATCTGGACGGGGACGGAAACAAGGACGTTCTCGTCTATCAGCAGGGCAGCTTCTCCATCCTCAAAACCGTTGGCCGCGAAGTGAAACTTGAGGCCACCGAAACTTTCTACACCACAGGCGAACCCGCCAGCGATCCCATGATCATCGACTTCGACGGTGATGGGCGCGCGGACATTGTCTATCACGATGCCAACCAGTTCGAGGACCTCGTGGTACGCCTTCAATCCGCGGAGAAGACCTTCCCCTCGGAATTCCGCCTGCACTCCGCAGTCATGCGCACCGTTGCGCCGCTCCCGCGCGGCAAGGGGGAGGCCGCCCACATCATTTCCGTCCAGAACGTCAGCCGCGAATTGGTGGAACTGGCGCTCGCCGAGGACACGGAAAAGAAGTCCGACGCGCTGGTGCTCTCCGACGAGCAAACCATTCCCTTCGACCCTGAAACCAAATCGGCAAAGTCCGTCCCCATCGTCACCGATTTCGACGGCGATGGCCGCAAGGACATGATCATCTACTCCCCTGATTTGTCCGTGCTGCGCCTGTTGAGGCAAACACGCGGTGGCTCACTGGTGGGCTCCACGATTCCCTCGTTGCAGGGGATCGAGGATGTTCTTCCGCTCAGCGCGGAGAAGGGCGCGCCAACGCCGCTGGTGATGTTCTCCTCCAACGAAAAGGCTATCGTCTTCGCGAAATTCGATGAGAAGACACAAACGATTCCGTTCCCTACAGTGCTCCCCGTCACAGGCCAGCCGAAAGGGGTCGCAGTCCTTGACATCAGCGGCAGGCAGTTCCTCGCGGCGGTCCTGAAGGTCGATGACAGCTCCGACCTGCAACTGCGCGCCTATGCGATTGATCGCAACGGCAAGCTGGGGGAACAGCAGAACCTGTTTCCCGACACGCCCGATTTCAAGTCGCCGCTCGCGGGGCTTGATGTCATTGGCATGGAAGCGGTGGACGTGAATCGCGACAATCGCAAGGACCTCGTGGTCTATGCGGATTTCAAGCCTGCGGTTCTGCTGCTTCAGGATGAGAAGGGAAAATTCAGCGCGCTCGCGGCAACGTCCGGCGTGCTTCAGGGCCTCCTGCAGGGCGCAAAGCCAACGGTCATTGAACAGGTCAACCTCACGAAGAAGACAGAGGACACCGCCGTGCTTGCGCTGAAGGAGAAATTCGCGCGCGCCTTCCACATCGACAAGGAACAGAATGTGGACGTCGAGCAGCAGTTCAACGGCCGGAACTCCAGTGCACGCCTTGCCGCCGTCGGCGTCGGCCACCTGAAGACGAAGGACGCCATCAATGTCGTCCTGCTCGACAAAGGAAACAAGGAGCTCACGATTTACGGCCCCTCGAAGGAAGCCGACAAGTTTGAAATCGCAACCAGCGTCGAACTCGACAACGCCGACTACACGTCGCTGCGCGTGTTTGATCTCGATGACGATGGCCGTGATGACATTGTTGTCACGGCGGATGACCGCGTGGGAGTGTACTACTCAAGGCCGATCACGGGGCGCCTGGAGACCATATGCTCCGCGAAGACAGATGTCGATGAAGGTGGTTATGGAAAGGCCTACACGGCGGACATCATCGCCGGCGGGGAGCTTGAGGTGGTTGCGCTGGAAATGAAGGATCAACTGATGGAGATTTTTTCCCGTGGAATGAATCAGGAGAAGAAACCCGCGCTGAATCGATTCTTCCAGTTCCGCATGTTTGACAGCGAAACAACCATCGCGCGCCGCGTGAACATGGACGCATTGCCCGAACCGCGCGACCTTACCGCCGCAGACCTCAACGACGACGGCCTGGCCGACATCATCTGCCTCATGCACGACAACCTCATCATCTACAACGGAAGGAAGCGGGAAAAACCGCGCGAATGATTCAGCGCGAGAGCGCCTGCTGGATGCTGATTTCCGTTTCGGGGTCGGCGGTGAACACATACATCGTGCGCCCCGCCATCAACTCCTCGCGGTAGATTTCCTCGCGAATGCGCTCCGGCTTGTCCGCCTGCCACATCCGCCGCTCCAGCCGCCAGCGCCCCTGCGGCACGTCAAACTGCTCCGTCGTTCCCGGCGCATGAAGGATGACGATCGGCTTTTCTCCCGCCGTTTCTCCCTCCGGCGAAGGGATCAGTCGATACTCGGTGCGCAGATACTGAAACCGCGTCTCAAACCGCAGCGTCACGTGGCGCGGCGAGCTTGTGGCCTCGTGGCGTCCGCGCAAAACGAACCCCGGCCCATCCATGATGCGCTGGTCTGGTTTTGCCTGCGTGATGAGCATGGAAAAGCGCGGAAGATCAACTCCGTCGGGAAGCGAAACCGTCGTGGGCTGCGGCGTTGGCGTCGCTTCCGGCAGCTTCCACGATGCAAGGTCCGGAATCACAAGAACAGGGCCTGCGGCGTCATAGCGCGGCGGCCCCGGCGTCGCATAGGTTGGCGTCGGCTCTGTGAAGACGTCTCCAATGCGAAGCCCGCCGGGGGTTGGCGACGGAGTCTGCGCGTGGAGCAACCACGCAACCCCCACCGCGCCCACAACCAGGCATGTTCTGACGGCGGTCTGCGCTTTGATTTTCTTCATCGGCGGAAGGAAGGGTGCTTTCGCTCTTGCGGTTGCTGCATGCAATTCCCTAACGTCCCTCCGCCACGAAACCAAGGGTCATTTTCTCTCTGACGAGACTTTCAGTCAGGATTTCTTCCCCATGCGGCTTGATGAAATTTTAACGGAAGCGAATCGCGCGAGGGCCACCGACGTTTTCCTCACCGCCGGAGCCGTTCCCTGCATCCAGTGCGATGGCATTTACTCGCAGTTGCGCTTGGCCAATGGCCAGCGCCTATCGCCGGAGCTGTCCCAGCGTCTGGCGCGGGAAGCCATGACCGAACGCCAGTGGAGTGACTTTGAGAAGAACATGGAGGCGAATCTCGCCTACATGACCGAATCCGCAGGCCGCTACCGCATCAACGTCTACTATCAACGCGGCACCATCGGTCTCGTGTGCCGCCGCGTCGTGACCGACATTCCCACGCTTCGGCAACTCGGCCTCCCCCCGATCCTGCGCAACGCGGCGCTGGCCGACCGTGGCATTGTGCTCATTTGCGGCTCCACCGGATGCGGCAAATCAACGACCCTCGCGTCGCTGATTAACTATCGCAACCATTTGCGCACGGGGCACATCGTCACCATCGAGGACCCCATCGAGTTCGTGTACGCCCACCGGCGTTCCATCGTCACGCAGCGCGAGGTTGGCATCGACACCCTCAGCTTCCCGGAGGCCCTGAAGAATTCCCTTCGTCAGGCGCCGCAGGTGATTTGCATCGGCGAAATTCGCGACTCCGAAACCATGCAGTTTGCGCTGCACGCATCGGAAACAGGCCACCTCGTTTTTGCCACGCTGCATTCCACGAACGCATCGCTCGCGCTGGAGCGCATTCTCCATTTCTATCCCGGCGAGTTCAAGGAACAGATCCTCATGCAGCTTGCGTTGAACCTGCGCGCGATCGTTTCGCAGCGCCTTGTTCAGCGCGTGAAGGGTGGCCGAACCGCTGTCGTTGAAATCCTCGTCAACACACCGCGCATGCAGGACCTGATCCAGAAGGGCGATCTTGCCGTCATTCGCACCGCCATGGGTTCGGAGAATTCCGATGGCAGCATACACTTCGACAAGGCGATCTATCGCCTCTTCAAGCGCGGAGTCATCACGCAGGACGAGGCGCTGCTCGCCGCGGAATCCGCCAACGACCTGCTCATGAAGCTTCGCGGAATGGGCATTATCGCAGGTTCCTCATGGGACGATCTTTCCGACCCCTGGGTGGACATTCGTGGGGACTACGATTTGCCCGATGGCCCACTGGCAGCACAGACACAGAAGAGTGCCGGCGGCGGATACACGAACGACGGCGCCACGATGATGCCACGTCCTGCCGCCTCGCAACCGCCGCCGCCATCGCGCCCCGCGTCGTCGGGCTCGCCAGTGCATGCTGCGCCGCCGTCAGGTGCTGCACCGCCACCCGCGCGGCCGCGCCCCACAGCTCCTCCCGCGCCATCAACTTCATCCATGCAGGGACCACCGCCTTCCCAGCGTCCCGCTGCGCCGCCGCCTGCGGCTCCTTCGCCTCAACCAGCACCAGCACCCCCGGCGCCCATGCGTCCTTCCTTTTCGCCACCCCCATCGAAGCCACCCGGATTTCAGGATTAGGCAGCGCGTCGATCATAGAAAGAAACTGCATCACTGGATACGCTGCAAAATATAGGCTTTCAACAATCGCTCCTTCTCTCCTTTGAAGTGATCGGGCGTCTGTATCTCGTCGCGTTGGTCGGCTACGTCGTCGTGAAGCGCGGCGCGCTTGGTCCCAACGGCATCGAGGCCATCACGCGCCTCATGATCGACGTGATCGTGCCGTGCGCCCTGTCCGTCGCCATGATCAAGGGGTTCAAGAATGGCGGCTGGGAGATGATTTCGCCGCTGATACTATTTCTCACGCTGGCGATCGCCCTGTCGGCGACAGTCACGACGCTACTCTTTCGATTCTTTCCCTCAAAAGATCGCGCCACCGACCGCGTCACCTCCAGCCTCGCCTCCCTCCCGAACAGTTTTTACATCCCCATGCCCATCGTTGGCGGACTCGTTCCGCATGAGTATCAGGCCCTTGCGATCATGCTGGTTGGCGGCGCGGTGCTCGCCGTGAATCCACTGCAATGGACGGTGGGGCTCTGGCTGATCATGGAGGAGCGCAAGGAGCGCGATTGGGCATCCATTTTTCGAGGCTTCACCAACGGCCCCGTTATTGGCGTGATCAGCGGGATTATCCTCGCCCAATTTCCCGCCGTCGTTTCCGCAGTGAATGGCGATCGGGATGCGAACACGCTGCTGAAGATGGTGCTTGGTGCCGCCGGCATGATCGGCCAACTTGCGGGACCGATGGCCATGGTGATGGTCGGGGCTCTCATCGCCTCAACTTCCGTGCGCCGCACGTTCTCCCCCTATCACTTTTCAGTGATTTGCTTCGTTCGCTTCCTGCTGATTCCCGGCATTGCGTTCCTGCTG
>JADZDZ010000037.1 GCA_020850785.1 Candidatus Sumerlaeota bacterium
AAGCGGTGACCGGCAGCAGAAAACGTTCTCTGTTTCCTGACACTCCAACCCAAAACCCAAACCCAAAAGGATAGAAAGAAAGATGGTCAAGATTCGCCTTACACGCATTGGCAAGACGCACACCCCGTTCTATCGCATCGTGGTTGCCGACGAGCGCCGCGCCCGCGACGGAAAGAACATTGAAATCATCGGCCGCTACCAGCCGACGCAGAAGAAGAACGCAGTGGAAATCAAGAGCGACCGCGCGTTGTACTGGCTGCACAACGGCGCCCAGCCGACGGAAACCGTCCGTGCACTGTTGTCGCAGGCGGGTTTGCTGAAGCAGCACGATGACGAGAAGCTGGCCAAGCGCCGCGAAAACGCCAAGAACAAGAAGCAGAAGTAATTCTGTTGCGCGTTTCGCTTTTTACTTGCTGCGGTTTCTTTTTCTGTAGGTTTTCAATGCGCCCCGTTGATACCATTTCCCCGCTCACGCCCCCGTTCCCATTCGCGTGGCCGTTGTTGACAAGGAGACTGTTCTGATGAGCGAACAAGAAGAACACGGACTGAAGGAGCTGGTGCAATACATCGCCGAAGCCCTCGTGGATGATCCGAAAAACGTGACCATCACATCCGTTGAAAGTGAGACCTCCGTCATTCTCGAACTGCGCGTTTCGCAGGAGGATGTCGGAAAAGTGATCGGCAAGGGTGGCCAGACGGCAAAGGCGCTGCGCAAAATCCTCAGCGCCGCCGCCACCAAGCATAAGAAGAAGTCACTTCTTCAGATCGTCGAGTAAACGGCCGCGCTGCCAACTGTGGCGGCGCGGAAACACATATGGCCAATGCTGAAAATGAAAAGCAGTGGATCGTCGTCGGCGTCGTGGCGCGATCCCACGGCCTGCGCGGGGCATTGATGGTGAAGTCTTTCACGCGCACCCCGGAGGAGTTTCTGGATGCGCCGTTGGAGACCATCTACCTGCGGCGGAAAAAGGAGGAGGCGATCCCCCACAGGCTCACCTCCCGGTCCATCCACAAGGACATGCCGATGATCATGGTGGAAGGCATCAGCGACCGCACCGCTGCCGATTCCTGGAAGGGCGCGGAAATCCTGATTCCAGAGGATCAGCGGTGGGAGTTGGAAGAGGGCCAGTACTACGCCGATGACCTTGTGGGCCTTGCGCTGGTGGAGGCGGACACAAACCGGAATTTCGGGAAGGTGCTTCGCGTGCAGGACGGCGCGGCGCACGATTACCTTGTGTTTTCCCACCCCAACGATGCGAAACGCGAAGTGCTGCTTCCCTTCGTCCCTGAATTCACGCCGGAAGTGAATTTTGAAACGGAGCAGATCACGGTGAAGCTCCCCGATGGATTGCTGGACGTCTGATGTTTGTCGCGTTCTTCAAGTGCCTGCGGCCCAAGCAGTGGATCAAGAACCTGCTGTTGTTTGCGGGAATCCTGTTCGCAGGGCGCTGGAATGACGCGGCGCTGGTCATCAACGTCCTCGTTGGGTTCCTTGTCTTCTGCGCGCTGAGTGGTGTCGTCTACATCACCAACGACATTTTGGACGTGGAGAAGGATCGCGAGCATCCGAAGAAGCGCCTGCGCCCCATCGCCAGCGGGGCCATCAGCGCAAACGCCGCCGCGGCGGGCGGGCTTGTCCTGCTGGCTGGCGCACTCGCCGCAGCGTGGTGGATCACGCCGAGTTTCTTTATCTGTTCCGTGATCTATGTGCTGCTGGTGACGGCCTACTCGTTCAAGCTCAAGCACATGGTGGTTTTGGACATCATGGTGCTCGCCATGGGGTTCGTGGTCCGCGCCATGGCAGGCATCGAGGCACTTCACGAGGAGGCGCTGAAGGCCAATCCCGTGGCGGTGACCCCGTACTTCATCCTGACGACGCTGTTTCTGGCGCTCTTTCTCGCCATTGCGAAGCGTCGCAATGAGTTGGTCATTCTGGGGGACGGCGCCGGCGCCCACCGGCAGGTTTTGAACGATTATTCGACGGAATTTTGCGACGTAATTTTGACCGTGGCGACCACCGGTGTGATCTTCAGTTATGCCCTGTGGGCCACCAGTGGAGCGTTTCAGGTGGGGGGCGCCCTTGCCCGTCAGGCGGGTTCCCCCGCCGCTCCCGCCGGGGCGGGGGATGCTTATTCCATGGCGTTTACCATGCCCTTTGTCCTCTATGGAATCTTCCGGTATTTATGGCTGGTGTTCAAGAAAGACGAGGGCGGCGCGCCGGAAGTCGTCCTGTTGACGGATAAACCGCTTCTGGCCACGGTTTTCCTTTGGATGGTCACTGTGGTTGCCATCCTTTACCGGAATTCGTAGCTTCCCAACTTACCTGCGGCCAATGCGCCCTGGTAACCCTTTTCCCTGAAGAAAGTCGTCACCGCGATGGCACAAAAAATTCGAGTCGGTGTGATTGGCGTCGGTCATCTGGGCCAACATCATGCGAGAAATTATTACGCGAATCCCCGTTGTGAACTTGTCTACGTCTGCGACAACAACGGCCACCAAGGACGCAAGATCGCCCGCTCCTACGGCGCAAAGGCCACGAAGGATTTTCGCGACCTGATCGGAAAAGTGGATGCGGTCAGCATCGCCACCCCCACGGTGACGCATCACGAGATCGCGAAGGAATTTCTGGAGGCGGGCGTTCATTGCCTCGTCGAAAAGCCGATTTGCTCCAACGTGGAGGAGGCCGAGCGCCTTACGCGCATCGCGCGCAAGAACCGCCTCGTGCTGCAGGTTGGCCATATTGAGCACTTCAACATGGCGGTGCAAAAATTCAAGGAAATCCTGACGACGCCGCGCTTCATCGAATGCGTGCGTCAGGGCCCGTTCGATCCGCGCGTGAAGGACGTTGGCGTGGTGATGGACCTGATGATTCACGACGTGGACATCATCCTGCGCATCGTCAATTCACCGATCCGAAACATCGAGGCGGTGGGCGTGGCGATCATGACGGACATGGAGGACATTGCGAACGCGCGCATCCATTTTGAGAATGGCTGCATTGCGAACATCGTGGCGTCACGCGTGACGCCAAAGCCGATGCGCAAGCTGCGCGTGTTTCAGGACGACGCCTACATCTCGCTCGATTACCGCGCGCAGAAGATGGAGGTCTATCGCCGGAAGCTGAACCCGAAGGCGAAGGCGAACGAAGTGAAGTACAGCATCGACAGCAAGACGATCCGGGTGAAGCGCGAGGAGCCGCTGAAGCTGGAACTGGATCACTTCCTGGACTGCGTGGAGAAGCACAACCTTGCGCCGCAGACCACGGGCGAACAGGCCGTGGAGGCGCTGGACGTCGTCGTGCAGATCACGGAAATGATCCGCAACACGACGGTGCCCTTCTCCGTGATGCATCCGCCGATCATCGACGCCCACACACTCGCGGCGAAGGTCTGACGCGCGCCGTCGCGCCGCGAAGCCATGCGCGAACTGCACCTCTTCATCATCGCCGGCGAAAACAGCGGCGACATCCACGGCAGCAACATGCTGCGCGCGATGCGCGCCCTGTATCCGCGCATCAGGGCCGTCGGTCTTGGCGGCCCGAAGCTGGAAGAGGCGGGGATGAAGTTGCGCACGAACATGGTCAAGAATCTGGCCATCATCGGAATCGTTGGCGTCCTGCGCAACTTCCTCACGATCCGCCGCATCTTCCTCGACACGGAGGAATACCTTCGCAACCACCGCCCTGACGCGATCATCCTGATTGATTATGCAGGATTCAACATCCGCATGGCGGAGCGCGCGAAACGCCTCGGCATTCCCGTGGTTTGGTACATCAGCCCGCAAATCTGGGCATGGCACAAGGAGCGCATCCACACGCTTGCGCGCGTTGTTGACCTGATGATCGTCATCTTTCCCTTCGAGGTGTCGCTCTACCGCACGAAGGACGTGGATGTTGTGCATGTCGGCCATCCACTCTTCGACCTGATCAGAATTGATCAAACGAAGGAGGAGGTTTACGCGGAGTTCGGCCTCGATACGAAGCGCCCGCTGATCACGTTGGTTCCCGGCAGTCGCAAAAGGGAGGTCACCGACTTTCTCTCCATCATGCTGCAGGGCGCCCGGCGCTACTGGGAGAAGCATCCCTCCACGCAGTTCGCCGTCATCAAGGCGAGCAGCATCGATGACGACATGATCTACAAGATCATCGACAAGGAGGAACTCCCCTTCGACGTGAAGGTGATCGGGCGCGACCGCCAGCGTTTCAACCTGCGCCAGTTCGCGGATTTTTCCTGGGTGAAGAGCGGAACCTCCACGCTGGAGGCCGCGCTTCTCGGCGCGCCGCACCTGATTGTCTACAAGGTGAACTTCCTCACCTGGGTGATTGCGAAGCAGCTCTTCACGATCAGTTACATTGGTCTTCCGAACATCGTCGCGGGATCGACGATTGTTCCTGAATTGCTGCAGGATGAATTCACTCCGTTGAATCTCGCCGACCAGACCGCCTTCTACATGGACAGGAAGGAGGAGTATCAGCGGATGGTGAATGACCTGCGAAAAGTGAAGGAGAAGCTGGGCGGTCCCGGAGCGTCAAAGCGCGCGGCGCGGGCGATTCTGGACATGCTGGGGATAAAGTATCAGGATTCGGAGAGCGAGGAGGATGCAACGGCCCCCGCGGAAACAGGCCCTCCGTCCCGCGCGGAGGAGAGCGACGCGTTTCCCCTTCCCGCAAGCACCACGGGGAAGTATCCCTGGAACAACACGCCGTAGGCCGGCCTGCGTTCGCATAGACGTCTATACGCCGGCAAGGTCGTGGCCGGCAACAGCCACCGGCATTTTTCCCTATCACCGATGATCAGTTCCCCATAACCCTCCTGCCATGCCTTCCACGCGTCCACTGATTGCCATTGTTGGCCGGCCAAATGTCGGCAAGTCGACCCTCTTCAACCGCCTGGTGGGGGAGCAGCTTGCGGTCGTGCATCCGCTGCCGGGAATGACGCGCGATCGCCACTACGCTGATGCAATCTATCGCATGCGGCCCTACACGGTCATCGACACGGGTGGCTACGAGGACAGCACTGATTCGCGCATCCTCCAGCAAATGCGCATGCAGAGCGTCATCGCGATGCAGGAGGCGGACATCGTGATTTTCCTGACGGACGTGAAGGAGCCTGATGATCCCACCGACCACGAAATCATTGGTCGGTTGCGCAGTGGCGGGAAGCCGTTTTTCCTCGCGGTGAACAAATGCGAGGGTGATCGGCGTGTGGCTCAGGCGATTGCTGATTTTTCACGCTGGGGAACGGATGTCTATCCCGTCAGCGCAAAACACGGCGAAGGCGTCTACGACTTGATGGACGCGGTAACTGCGGGCTTCGAACAGTGGGACCCCGACGATCATGCCTCCGACGAGGCGGGTCCGATTGGTGTCG
>JADZDZ010000038.1 GCA_020850785.1 Candidatus Sumerlaeota bacterium
TTCATGCTGCACGTTGAAGCGGCCATTGATCGGCGGCAGCGGATTCGCCGCATCGCATTCGGCGCCGCCGCGCTCGCGTTGCCGCTGGTCGCGTTCGTCCTCTTCCATGACCGCACCGTCTTCCGCTCCTTCCAGCGCACGACAACGCGCCTCGCGGAGGGCATGGGGATTGTGATGAATCCCGCGAAGCTCGATCCCGGCTACTCATTCATCGGCTATGATCAACTTGGCGAGCACCTGTCGGAGATCATGAACGATCGCACAAAGGTTCTGCGCCCCGGACGCACGTTCTTCCTCACGCAGCGCTATCAGATCGCGGCCACCATGGGCTTCTACGTGAAGGGGCGCCCGCGCGTGCACACGGTGAATTTTGGCGACAAGCGCATGACACAGTACGACCTGTGGAGCGTGCCGTGGAAGAGTCTGGAAGGGTGGGACGCGATCTACGTGACGGCGGGAAATGGCGACAAGCTGGAGAAGGAAGTGGCCGGCAGCTTCCGCAGCGTGGAGCGCCTTCTGCCAATCACGTTTGAGGTGCGCGGCATTCCCTACAAGGAATTCACGATTTACATTTGCAAGGGGTTCTCCGGCGATTTCCCCCTCGCCGTGAAGGACGTCGAAAAGTTTTAGGACACTTTCCGAAAGTTCACAGCCATCCGGAGCTTGCGAGGGCGGGACGCCCTCGCCACAAAAAAAGCGTGCCCGAATCTCAACATGGCTACGTCATTCTGAGAAATGTCATAAGACACTTTCGAGAGCTTCATGGCCGCTCGCGTCACGAACGTGATGCGGCCACAACAGTCACAGCCATCTGCCTACACAAGCGCCCGGTCGCGATGCAGCATGTAAACGCCGAAGGCCAGGAAGGCGACGTTCGGCACAATCGCCGCCAGCAGCGGTGGGAAGGTTCCGTACATCGACAACTGGCGCACGACGACGATGATCACGTAGTAGAGCGCGAGGATCACAAGGCCGCCGCCGAAGCTGACGACGACGCCCGCAGAGGATGGGCGCAGGATGTGGCCGCACATCAATAGCGCCAGCACGAAGGCACCCATGGGAATCACGAAATTGAAATAGAGCTGCGTTTGCAGCTTGTAGGTTGGCTGGCCCTGTTCGCGAAACAGGCTGATGTAATTCACCAGCTCAAGGAAGCCCATCTCATTGGCGCGGAAGCGTTCGCGCAGGTAGCGCCCCAGTTCCTCCTCCAACTCAACGCCGAGGTCCTTCGCGGTCACCTTGTGGTCATACTGGTTGAACTGCGTCACCGCGCCGTTTGCGTCAAAGCGCCGGAACGATGCGTTTTCGAAATACCACTGGCCGTCCTTGAACTCCGCCCTGTCCGCATCCACACGCCAGACGGGAATGTTCCAATTCTCCCCCATGTCGATGATCGTCGGCAGGTCCATGGTCTGTTCCATGGAATCGTAGTACTTCACGTTGTAGAAGCGGTTCCCCTGTCCCTTCTTGAAAACATTGCGTTCGCGGGAAATGACGTCCGCACCCTTCTCCTGAATGTTTACGCGCTCCACGATGTTGGCAATGCGGTCGCCGGGGTTCGCGAGGAACTCGATCGTTGCGTAGCAGACCACCGCCAGCACTGCGGCCACGATCAGGAGCGGCCGCGCAAGGCGTAGCGGGCTGACGCCACCCACAAGGTACGCGAGCACTTCGTTGTGGCGCGCCTTCACCGTGTAGACCCACAGGATCGAAACGGCGGTTCCCACGGGAATGATGTAGGACGCCTGCCGCGGGACCGTGATGATGAAGTAGTACATGACCCACTTGAATTTCGAGCCGGTGAACATGAAGCGATACTGGTCCAGCAGCACCGAGACGAAGTAGCCAACGAGCACGAAGGCCGCGATGGTGAAGAAGGCTTGAAAGAAGGAGCGAATGAGGTCGCGATCGACGTAGGGAATCATTGTTGGGGTTTTGTGTCCTGCCCTGAGTCTTCTGGCTTCGGCCAATTGCAGATGATGCGCAAATCCATCCACTGGCCCTTTTCAAATTGGAAGACGCCGTTCAGCGTGCGTCCCACACGAATTTTTGGGGAGATCGTCCCCTTTTCCAAATCCTTGTACTCATCCTGAAACTTTTGCCACCGATCCGCCGTCGTCACCAGCACCGCAGGATTCAACGGATCGTTCAGCGCCTTGAAGGCCTGGGCGCGATCATTCTTTCCGAGGTCCACGATCTGGCGACCGGAGTAATACACCAGCGATGGCTCCTCGTACTCCACCATCATCACCGTTGCGCTGGGAAGCGAATTTTTCCTGATCCAATCGCCCAACTGCCGGGAGGGCCGCAGCTTGTTCAGCGGCGGGAACGCCACGTACAGGCCGAAGATCACTGCGCAAAACCAGCCAACGGTCCAGACAGCAAGCGCCGTGCGGTCCCTTCGCAGCAACCAGAAAAGGCTTCCCAGCACCATTGGCCCCGCCAGCAGCAGCGCCGCCGCCAGCAGTGGACCGCGGGAAATGTCGTGGTTTGTCGGGTCCAGCATCCGGAAGTAGAACAGGTGCATTCCAACCATGACGCCCACCCCTGCCAGCACCGTGAAGCCTGCACCCACCCAGCGCCACACCTTGTCCCGCGCGACGTCACGTTCCTCCCACCACAGCGATGCCATCAGTCCAATGGCCGGCAGCAGCGGCGCCAGATAGTGAGGCAGTTTTGTCTTCACAAACGCGAAGACGATGAACGTTGGAACAAACCAGCACCAAAGGAACTTCACGGCGATGCTGGCGCGCATTCGCGCCGCCCACGCAAGCCCGCAGATCGCGGCTGCGGCGAAGGGAAGCAGGCAGGGAAGCAATGCCACGAAGTAGTAGTAGAACGGCCCCGCATGGCCATCCATCGACCGCGTTGTGCGATGGAACACGTGGCGCTGCACCTGCTCCGAAATGAAATCGGGCATCGCCCGGTACGTGACGTACACCCACGGCAACGTCCAAATCAAAAAGACCAGAATTCCCACAAGCGACCGACCGATGGCCTGCCCCGTCGATTCGTCGGCGAAGCCAGTGTCCTTCGACTGGCTTGCAATTCTCAGCCAGATTCGCAGGGAAAGAGCCGCCGTGCCAGCCACCAGCGGCCCCGGAGGGCCCTTGAGCATGACGGCCAGCGCCATCGCCACCCAGAAGCCGATATGCTTCCACCACTGAAAGCCGTAGGCGATGCGCTCCCAATAAAACCACATGGCCACGATGATGGTGAGAACAAGGGCCGAATCGATGGTGGTGGCCTTTGAAATCAGCATCATCATCAGCGAGAAGCCGGAAATCGCCGCCGCCAGCAGAGCGCCCTGACGCCCCGCACCCATCCTGATGGCAAACAGAAACATCAGCGGCACGCGCAACGCGCCGCACAATGCGGCGATGAAGCGGAAGCTGAATTCGCTTTCGCCAAAAATCATCACCGGCATGGAAATCAGCCAATAGATCAACACCGGCTTGTCCAGCCGGACGCCGCCGTTGAAGTGCGGAATGATCCAATTGCCCGTTTCGAGCATTTCCCGCGTGGCGGTGGCGTAGCGCGGCTCGTCCCGGTCCCACAGGTAATGTTGCTCGTTGCCCGCCAGAAACATGACAAAGGCGACCACAAACAGCACGAGCGCCATTCGCATTTGATTTGCCACGGTTGGCGGATTGGTCACGAAATTTGAGGGGCGCTGCTGATTCGTCATGGCTTGGGCAGATGGCTGGCAGTTTTTTTGCCTACTGCGGCAAGGGCAACAGCTACCGACAGGAATTCCGCTGGGAAGCGCGACTGAATGAATCAAACAGAACCGGGCAAAAGCGCCGATTTGATACTGCCAATCCGGGTAAA
>JADZDZ010000039.1 GCA_020850785.1 Candidatus Sumerlaeota bacterium
CGCCAGCGAAATAATCGTCGCCAGTTGCTGCGCGTCCGCCGTGTTCAGGTTCACGCGCGAAGCCGCGTCCGCAATGTCCACCGAACCGGTTGTCGTGCCGACGCCGGGCGACTTCCGCTTGATGATCCACTTCGTCTTTTCTTCCGCCGAAGCCTGACTTGCGGCGCCCACCGCGCGTTCAAACTTCACGCCGGCTTCATCGTCAATGTTCACCTTGCTGCCCGCGAGAGGCTTTCCGTCGAAGGTGAAATCCAGCGTCCCCACGGCGCCGGCGGGCAGCTTCGCCTTCGCCGCGAACGCCGCGAAGGGCACTCCCGTGAGCGCCGAGGTCTGGTTCTGCACCGCCTTGCCAAAATTCCGCGTCGTCAGCACTTCCAGCTTCGACGTGTACGCGATCGTTGCCGCCATCAGCACCAGCAGCGACAGCAGCGCGATCACGATCAGCAGCGTTGATCCGCGCCGCCCTCCTGGCGTGCGAAGAATTCCACCGAAAATTTGCGCGTTGGTTGTTTTCATGGGCGCACGTAGAAGAAGTAGCGGGAATCCTGAACAGTCGTTTCAATGTTCACCACGGTGCTGAGCGTCACCGTCTTCAGCGGACGACTCCCCGTCGGCCAGCCGCCGATTTCACTCAGCGGAACACCCTCGGCGCTCACTGTCACGCTGATATACATCGCCGCCGGCAGCTTGAATGGCGGAACGCCGAACGGCGCGCCGATGGGGCGCACTGCGGGAAAGGCGATCGACGTCGCATCCCATGACGACTGACAGTAGGGGCGCCCCGGCACGGGGCTCACTGCATTGTCGTTCGCATTCCATGCAAGCATGTCGAGGCTGACCGCCTCGAACACAACCGGCTCCGACGCGATGGTGCCCGGCGTTGACACCGGCGGATTGTCCTCCACGTCGCGAAGCAGCACGTAGCTTTCCGAATCAAAGGTTCCGATGCGATACGTCACGCGGCGGCGCGGGATGATCGTGACGCCCACAATGCGCCCCGGCTGGATGAACGTCACCTCATCGCGCGAAAAGGGGAAGTCCTCATCCACGTGGTAGTCCCCCAGGTCGGCGGCACCCACATAGTCCACCCGCTCCGTCTGCGATCCAATCGTCGCATGATAATCGTCAGCCAGCGTCCAGTCCCCATCGAGGTCGCGGCCATCAATCAAATCCTCATCCGCCGCCCCATCGTTGTCCTCATCCACGTTGTTGCCGTAGGGGAGCGTATTGTCGCGCAGGACGAACTGCTGATAGCTTGGGTTTGAATCCAGAACGATCGCGCGCAAATCCCGCGCAATCTTGTCCACGGCGGCGCGGGCGCTTGAATTGGCGCGCATTTCCGCGTTTGCCCTGTCCGTGGAGCGGATGATCTGCACGAAGGCCACGGAAACGCTTCCCACAAAGATGATCGTGATGGTCAGGGCCACCAAGAGCTCAATCAGCGTGATCGCGCGGCGCCCGCCGGTGCTTCCGGCGAACCGCCCCAACGCCCGACGATGTCTCTTTAAGCTCAACAAAATCAGCGTTTTAACCTAAGAGAATCCAGCGACCACGGCCCGTCCATGCCTAACCTGCGTCCGCCAGCAACACAGTATGGAGCAGAAGCACTGTGGCGACTCATTTTCCCGCCGACGGACCAAAAATTTTTGCGGGCCACGAAACCGCCTCCCTCAGCGGTCGAACCGCAGCTCGTAAAGAACCTCTGCCGATGGCCGGAATTCCGTATTGTAGCGCACGATGATGCGGGCAACGCCGAAATCATCCTCCGGATTCCCCGGCAGGTCCACATTGTCGTAAAGAAGCGAACGCGACGAATACTGGTACGCCAGCCGGGTATCCTCCGCAAAAGGCACCGGCACCGTCGGCGCGCTTGAAAGCTGAATCTCCCGCACCGTCGTGCCAAGGCGGTCCTCATCGCGCCGAAGCTCCTCCACCTTGCGCTGGGCCAGCAACGCCGCCTCGTTCTTCAACGCCGCCTCCCGCGTCGCCCGCAGGCTGGGCGGAAAGAACTGCAGCACACCCACGACCCCGATCAGCAGGATCGCCAGCGCCACGATCACCTCCACCAGCGTATAGGCACCACGGCTCCTAGCGACGAACATAGGGCCACACCTTCGCCTCGCCGGAGGTCGGGTAAATTTGAACCGAATAGTAACTCTTGTCCACCGTGCTGTCATCAAAGGAACGGCGCAAATGGACCGTCACGAACGGATTCGTCCCATCGGGCCTGAAGATCGCCCGCTCCCGTCCGCTCACGAAGGTGCTCGAACCGATGCGAAGCTCCGTCATGATCACATCATCGGCCAGGTCCTCCGGCGGAATCACCTTCGGCACCCGCACATTGCCGGCCAAATCCACGTCATCAATCCAGATCAGGTTGTTATCCAAGTCAAACAGCACGGAACTCGGCCGCCCGGAGGCAATCGCCCGCGTCCGCGCCTGCGTGATCGCCGCCTTCACCTTCTCCGCGCCGGACTTCGTGAACGACCCCTTGCGAAAACTCCCATAAGCCAGCACCGCCGTCGTCGTCAGAAGGCAGATAATGACCAGCACCACCAGCAATTCCGGGATGGAAAAGCCGCGACGGCGCAGGGGTCTGAAAAGGGCACAGGAGTTCACAACCACGAGAGTATCGCCCTCCGGAGCACGAGCGTCAACACAAGGGAAAGGGCCCCTGCCGCTTTCCCCACCCCCCGCCCGCCGAGACACCTGAACATGCCATTTCTCACAGTCCCTTGGTCATTCTGAGACTTGAGCCCGCTGCCCTGATGGCGAGGGCGCCTCTCCAATGCAATCTGCGGATGGCCGTAAAGTTTCGGAAAATGCCCTGGGGCGGGCTGCCGGACAGGCGAAGAGCCAGCGCGGCAACCGAGGCGGCACCGCGATGACGGTCTCTCATTCGGCATAACCTGAAGACAATTCGGCCCGCTCCTGCGAACGCTCGAAGCGCCCGGCCCCGCAGAGCCGGTCCGCATCGGCTTCCAGCATCGCGTTCAAGGTCTCCTCCACCGTCCCGCGCACGACCTCATGAAGATGCGAGCGAATCTGCTCCTCGTTAACTTCAATGACCCCGGAGAGTTCCATTGCCTTGCCGGCTTCAGCCTTCGATCCTTCCATCAGCGCGGTTCCTTTGTTTTAAGAGAGTGAGTTCGCAAACCCAATCTCCCAAAGCCGGAAACCACGCCCTCAAAACAAATGTGCGAAAGAATTCCTACGTTATCGATCTCGCACCTGATCGAGCACGCTATGCAGATTCAATTGATGCAACTGGTGGCCGAAAACCGGGATCTCTTCGGTGACCGCTATCCCGGTCCTGAATTCGGTGAGGGATGGTCCCGAATTTTCGAGCAGTTGCTGCACGAACTGCGCTCCGCCGGTGTCCCGACGCGTATCACGACAACCAAAGAGAAGCTGGGAACACATCGGGTCGACTTCGAAGACCGCCTGAACGAAGCCGCCAAGGAGTTGGCTATACGCGCCCAAGAGGAATCGGCCAGCACGTGCGACCTGTACGGCCGACCGGGGTGGTTGCGGTCAATTCGCGGATTCGTCGCCACACGATGCCCATTCTGCATTTCTGAGTTGCAACCCATGTCGGAATCGACGAGATCGCGTGTAGTAGTACTTCTGCTTCAACGAGAGCCCTGACACAATGGCATCCGCCAACGATCCGACCCCATGCATCACCTGCGGCGCTTGCTGCGCTCACTTCCTTGTCGAGTTGCGCCGCGAGGAGTTGGATGGCCGTCTGGTGCTACGAGATCACATCGTCTGGCTGACGCCGTACAAGCTCATGATGGATGGAACGGGCGGTTGCTCGCCCCGATGCACCGCGCTCAAGGGCGGGATTGGCTCGGAGACCCGCTGTGGCATTTACGATGAACGTCCTGAGGCATGCCGAGCGTTCCAGCCGTCAACAGCCGTGGAGCGCAATCCTGGCTGTGATGAAGCGCGAGCCGCGCACGGTCTTCCACCGCTTTACCCCCGTCAGCCCACACTTTCGCCAAAGGGAGCTCGAAGCAGATGACATACCTCGATCCAAAGCCGATCGATCCCAAGGAGTGGCTTCTCGTTGGGTTCAGCGCGGATGGTTGGGAGGGACTTCAGCTTCCGGAAACCATCCGGGTCGGGACCCGATTCCTCCTCTTTGGAAAGAACAACTCAGGGAAGTCGTCCTTCGTTCGCCTGCTGCTGACGCTCTGCAAACTGACACCGGATATTGGTTGGCAGGTTTTCTACGAAGATCTAAGACCAGTAGAGCTCCTTGACGATGCGGATAAACAAACCAGCGTCGATAGAGTTTCCCGCAGGGAAATGGCTGCCTTGAGGGGATGCCTCAAGTCGACCACCCAGGCGCTGAGAGTATGGACGAGCACGAAGGACAAAGGCTTCACCATCATCCTCCATCTCTCTTCGAAACAGCAAGGACTCGCGACTTGCAGCGTGAACTTCCATCGCCGGAAGGCAGGCGGCTTCGAGGTCGCCTCAATCATCAGTGATCCGCCATGTATATCCATCCCGCTTAATTCGCAGTTGGTAGTCAGCCAGACGGAGCCGAGGATATCGCTTCCTGATAGCTCATCGGGGCTGGAACTGACGAGGCAGTGGATCTGCAAGTTGGTCGGTAGGCAGAACACATTGCTGTACAAGCAGCGACTCGATTTGAGGAAGCTGCTAGTCAGTCGACTGAGCTTGAATAGAAGCGGGGTCAGGTCGAAGTTGAAGTCGAAGTTGAAGTCGCGCAAATCAAAGGGCAAG
>JADZDZ010000040.1 GCA_020850785.1 Candidatus Sumerlaeota bacterium
AGATTGTCATCGGAAATGTATTCCCTGAAGTTGAGAACTGCGGCGAAGACAAACGTCATGACCAGCACGTTGACCGCGATGGTGAGCAGCAGCCCCAGATACTTCCCCAGCAGGAATTGCCAGCGCGAAATCGGCTTCGAAACAATCGTATAGATTGTCTTCTTGTCGAGGTCGTTGTAAACCAGCCCGATGCCGACGAAAACGGCGATCAGCAGCGAGATGATGTTGATCGCACCCACGCCAAGATTGCGCAGGATAACGGACTCCTTGTCGATGCTGAGCGTGGACGCCACCCAGGCACCCAGCATGATCAGCAGCGAGAAGAACAGCAGCACATACAGGACGCGGTTTCGCACCGCTTCCTTGAAGGTATTGATTGCGATGGCATAAATCTTTGTCATGCGACGCCTCCCGCGACGGCTGCCGCCTTTTCTTCCCGCTGTTTGCTTTCAATTTCGCGGATGAAGTATTCCTCCAGCGTTTCCTTGCGCGCGATGAAGGAGTTCAGCTTCGCGCGGCCGGACAGAATTTCCTGCACCAGCGCCCGCGCATCCTCCTCCCGTTCAAACTGCGCAAGATATTCATTCGGGCGTTGCACGAAGCGTATCGCCCGCTGCTGCGCGTGCTCCACGAGGTTTCCCTCCGCGTCGGAGAACGCGACTTCGTACTCCTTCACCTTCGCGGAAAGCATTTCCGAAAGCGGCCCCAGCGCGATGCGCTGCCCCTTGTGAAGAATCGCCACGCGGTCGCAAATCAGTTCCGCGTCCTGCAGAATGTGGCTTGAGAAAAACACCGTCTTTCCCGCGTCGCGGAGCGACAGGATCAGGTCGCGCACTTCCTTGCGGCCAAAGGGATCGAGGCCCGATTGCGGCTCGTCCAGAAAAACAATCTTCGGATCGTTCAGGAGCGACTGCGCGAGACCCACGCGCTGCTGCATTCCCTTCGAGTAGCCCCGCAACGGCAGTTCGCCCGCGTGACTGAGGCCCACCTTCTCCAGCAGTTCCGGAATGCGCTTCCTCCGCAGTTCCTTCGGCATGCCGTAAAGCTGGCCATAGTAGTCCAGAAATTCATGGCCGGTAAGGTAATCGTAGAAATGCGCATTCTCCGGCATGAAGCCGATCTTTTCCTTCACACTGTTGTCGCCGAGCGGCTTCCCCATAATCCGCGCCTCGCCGGACGTGGGGAAATGCAGCCCCATGAGCATCTTGATCGTCGTGGTCTTCCCCGCGCCGTTGGGCCCCAGCAGCCCAAAAATCTCCCCTTCCTCCACCGTTAAATCCAACGGTTTCAATGCGATGCGTTTTCGATTTTTGAAGCGAATCTTCAGGCGTCCATGCTCAACGCCGATGAAATCCTGAACGTAGGTTTTTGAGAGACCTTTAATCTCGATAACTGGTGCCATGGCCCTGCTGTGCGCTGCCGAATGGAGGATGAAATAGCGACCTGCCGCGTTACGGTTGAGCAGACCAAAAGCAGTGGCCAACTGGTTTGTAGGGGAAATGCACTCCGGGAATGAGGGTCTGAATCGGGAGACCGGAAGTTTTCGATCCAATCCTGTAAGTGATTGCAGGATTGCCGCGAAACGGGCCGGCAACGCCTCCCCTATTCGCTAGACCACCCCATTATCGCCGCAGAACCATCCTGACGCCAATTCAACAGAGTCGCAGCGACCGCATGACACGATCCAATGCCGAAGGGATGAAATCCTACTGGGACGAGAAAATCGACTGGTGGGCTGAATCAAGTTACGAGGAGAAACCGCGCGGCCCTCTGGAGCGCTGGATGGCCAGCCTGCGCCGCTCCGTTCATGCGCGCGCGGTCATTGCGCTCGAACTTCTGGAGCCCTTCATCAAGGACAAGGTAGTGCTGGACGTCGGTTGCGGAAACGGCCATTTTGCGAAATGCTGCGCGGAACTTGGCGCGAAGCACGTCATCGGCACGGACATCTCCCCCGCCGCCGTGGAGATCGCCAGAAAGCTCGCGAAGGCGAACGGCGTTGGCGACAGGACCACCTTCGAAGTCGCGCGCGCCGGCGAGCCGCTCCCGCCATCGGACGTGGTTACCGGCTTCGGATTGGTGGACTGGCTGGAACGCGAGGAGTGCCTGCGTTTCTTCCGCAACATCAAGGACCGCACGTTCATGTTCAGCTACAGCGAGCAGGACGGCTCCTTCGACGAAATCATTCACCACTTCTATCTGGTGGAACGGCTGCGACTCTTCGGCGGAGGCGTGCGCGCCTATCATCACCCGCGCGCAACCATCGAAGGACGCCTTCGTAAATGCAACATCACCAACTTCGAAATCGTATCACGCAAGGAAATGCGGTTCGGGCGCTTGGTGCACAATCTGCCCACCGCAAAAAGGAACAGGACGACACGCAATGGCTGAAGCTGGCATCATCGACGGCAAGGGGATTGCCGCGGATATTCACAAGGAAGTCATCGCCGCCGTGGCGGAAATGAAGGCCGTCGGCAAGCGCGTTCCGGGATTGGCCGTCGTGCTCGTCGGCGACAATCCCGCATCGAAGGCTTACGTTTCCACGAAGACGAAACGTTGCGCAGAAGCGGGGTTCCATTCCATGCAGATTGATCGCCCCGCATCCACCACGCGCGAGGAATTGCTGGAGATCATTCGCGGGCTGAACGCCGATCCTTCCATTCACGGAATCCTCGTGCAGTTGCCGCTTCCCGCGCACATCGATGAACAGGAAGTGATCGCGGCCATTTCGCCCGACAAGGACGTTGACGGTTTCCACCCGATCAATGCGGGAAAACTCAGCATTGGCCTGCCGGGATTCGTGCCCTGCACACCGCTGGGCATTCAGGAATTGCTGATTCGCCACAAGGTGAGGACCTCCGGCGCATTCGCCGTTGTGCTGGGGCGCAGCAACCTCGTCGGTCGTCCCGCAGCGCAGTTGCTGAGCCAGAAGGGCCCGGCGGGAGACGCGACCGTTTGCATCGCCCACAGTCGCACGCGCGATCTGGCGGACCTGTGCCGCCGCGCGGACATTCTGGTCGCCGCCATCGGGAAGGCACATTTCGTCACTGGTGACATGATCAAGCCCGGCGCGGTTGTGATCGATGTTGGCATCAATCGCATCGATGACGCTTCCGCGAAAAATGGATCACGCATCGTCGGCGACGTTGACTTCGAGGCCGCGAAAAAAATCGCCGGCGCCATCACCCCCGTGCCCGGTGGCGTTGGGCCGATGACCGTTGCGATGCTCCTGCGCAATACGCTGCAGAGCGCGCTTCAACATCAGGCGAAATAGCCGGCCATGAGGATCAGTGGCTGGCTTTGGCTGTTGCGGAAGGACCTCTTCTCGCAACGGGCGCGCCTCGCGATCCTCATTCTTTGCATCACGCTCAGCGGCTTCCTCTTCGGCCTCACATTTTCCGCCGTTGCGTACCTTCGCACGGAAATCCGCCCGCGCCTTCGCGAGTTGTTTCCCGAACGCCGCGTGGTCGTGCGCCCCGCCAGCTCCGACATCATGATGTTCAAGGTGGACGGGCCGAAGATCAGCGACAAAGCCTACGAGGAGTTCAAGAAACTCGACGGCGTGGCGGCCGTTTACGCGCAAATGCCGGCAGGCTTTCCCGTCTCCGCCGATTTCGAAATGAACAGCCTGAACGTCGGCTTCACGACGGATATCATCATGTTTGGCGTGGATCGCGAACTCGTGGCGAAGGATGTCGCACCCGGCATTGACTTCCCCGCAAAGAAAGCCAGCGATCCCGTTCCCGCGCTGATCACGGAATACTTCCTCGATGCGTACAATCTGGGCCTTGCGGAGAGCGCAAACATGCCGAAGCTCAGCAAGACCGCGCTGCTCGGTGTTGGCTTCGATCTCATCCTTGGCGAATCGCAGACGGGGCTTGGCTCCACTTCGGTTCCATCCCAAACGAAACGCGCGCGCGTCGCGGGCCTGACGGCGAATCCGTTGTTGTTCGGCGTCATCATCCCCATCGAGAACATGCGCGAATACAACAAAACCTATCGCGCCGGGAAGGATGCCACCTACGCCGCGCTGCACATTGACCTCGCATCGCCGGAGGACGCCGATGCGGTGAAGGCGAAGGCGGCGGAACTCAAGCTGCGCTTCGAGGCCCAGAAGGAGGTGCTCGATCGCTACCTGCGCATCGTTGGCACCATTGAGCAATGCCTGCTGGGAGCGTTCGTCCTCGTGTTTGCGCTCGCAGCGGTGGGCGTGTTCACAACGTTCGCTGCGGCGCTGCAGGAGCGCCGCCCCGCGTGGGGGCTTCATCGCGCCACGGGACTCTCGCGCTTCGGCGTCATGCTGCTCGCGTGCGGCCACGCCGTCGCAGCCGCGATTCCCTCCGCGTTGCTTGCGACGGCAGGGTGCGTCGCAGTCTCCCTTCTTCTCACAAATTTTTTCAGCCGCTACACGGAGCAACTCTCCATCCTGCCGGGAAATCCCTTCCACTTCGGATGGGAAACCGCGCTGGCAATTCTGGTCTTTTCCCTGATTTTTTCGCTGCTTCCGGCGCTGATCCTCACGACGCCGATTTGCCGTGCGCGTCCCGTCAAGCTGCTTTCGGAACGATCACTGTAGGGACGAAAGTGCTTGCACGCGCGCACGTTTTTCGCAATACATCAACGCGTTGCGCCTGTTACAAAACGCGCAACGTTGTTCTGGGAAATTTTGAAGTTTTCCTGCGACGTTGGTTTGGCCTTTATGTCCTGGAGCCGATATACATTCTCTGGGCTCCTTTTTGTTCCGGCGGAGGAGATGCCCGCGCTTATGCTGCGGGATTATCCGAGGTCTGAATGCGGGTGCCCACCTTGTGAACCCTAGGGTTTCACGCGACATTCGGAGCCGACGGCGAAGCGGGACATTCTTTTTTGAAACGGAGAGGGCGGGGCGGGCCCCATGAAGATGGTGGCACGACCGTGGTTGGTGGGAAATACGCGGACGCGAGGCCGCGTTGATTCCAAATAGGGGCGGCGGACCAAAGCATCACGCCGCGACTTCGCTTATCCCTTTTTTGCTTCCTCGTAACTGCGAAGCTTCGGCCCCATGTAAATCTGGCGCGGGCGGTAGATGCGCGCCTTGGGGTTTTCGTTCGTTTCCTTCCAGTTCGCGATCCAGCCGGGCATTCGGCCGAGCGCAAACATCACGGTGAACATGTTCGTGGGGATGCCGATCGCCCGCATGATGATTCCGCTGTAGAAATCGACGTTCGGGTACAACTTGCGATCCACGAAATACGAATCGCTGAGAGCAGCCTTCTCCAAATCCTTCGCGATCTGAAGCAGCGGGTCCGTCTTTCCGAGCTTGTCCAGCACCTTGTCGCAGGCGACCTTGATGATTTTCGCGCGCGGATCGAAATTCTTGTAAACGCGATGGCCGAAGCCCATCAGGCGGAAATCCGAGTCCTTCTGCTTGCACTTCGCGATGACGCTTTCGATGGAGTCGCCGCGGTCCTTGATGCCCTGCAGCATTTCCAGCACCGCTTGGTTGGCGCCGCCGTGCAGTTTGCCCCACAAGGCGGACACGCCTGCAGAGACAGCCGTGAAGAGGTTCGCCTCCGAGCTTGCCACCATGCGCACCGTTGACGTGGAGCAGTTCTGCTCGTGATCCGCGTGGAGGATGAACAGGAGGTCCAGCGCGCGCGCCACGTCCGCGTCGGCGACGTAACGCTTGCCCGGCCAGGAGAACATCATCGTGAGGAACTGCGCCGTGTAGCCCGATGCGTCGCTGGGCTGGACAAAAAGGGAATCGCCCGTGCCATGCTTGTAGATGTAGGCCGCGATGAGGCGAATCTTGGAAAGCAGGATCGCGGTGGCTGTCGTGAAGTCCGCCTCGTTCCTGATTTCAAAAAGTTCCTGATGGTGGCAGGACATTGCGTTGATCATGGCGGTAAGGATCGCCATGGGATGCGCATCCTTGGGGAAGCCCTGAAACTGCTGTGTCATGCTCTCCGGCAGCTTCGCATGCTCTTGAAGGCGGGCCTCAAATGCGCGGCGTTCGTCTGCTGTTGGGAAGCGTCCCCAAATAATCAGGTACGCGGTTTCGATGAAGTCGGATTTTTCTGCAAGCTCTGCGATGTCGATGCCGCGATAGCGGAGGATGCCCTGATCACCGTCGATGAATGTGATCTTGCTGAGACAGGAACCGGTGTTGCCATAACCATCGTCGAAAGTGATGCAGCCTGTCTGTGCGCGCAGCTTGCCGACGTCGATCGCCTTTTCTCCCTCCGTTCCAATAATCACGGGATAATCGGCGGCCTTGCCGTCATACGAAATCGTTGCTTTGTCCTGCATTACGGGCGTCCCTTGAAAACGTGCCAAACGAAGTGCCTAGGATTCCCGCCATGGAGCGCGGGGGTCAAGCGCAGCGAACCAAAAATTTCGATGCGTTTACGGGGGCGGCGATGGGGGCGGTGATGCGTCGCTTTCGGCCAGTGCCTGCAGGGCATTCCTGCCATTGAGCGGCAGTGTCGTGTCGATCCTGGCCACTGGTCCGCAGCCCATGTCCACATTTGGGCCCTTCAGCGTGAAGCGCTCTGGAATCCTGCCGGCGGGCAGCGAAAAGTCATAGTCCGCCACGTTGGTGATTCCCGGCGGTGTTGGCAGCGCGACAAAGATGGCGGGAACCAGATTCCTCGTGAAGTTGACGTGGTTGTCGTTCGCGCCGCTGTTTGCGATGAAGCTGATCCGCTGCACGCCGTAGGTTGTCGGGTCGTCGTCGTAGGTGATCCACAGCGCCGACTTCTGGTCGTTGGGATTCAGCGTCATCGTGCAACTCGTCTCGCGATTTACGACCTCCATCGTCAGGCGATAGGTTGTCTTGTTCAGCGGCCCGTGGGAGATCAGGGTGATCGTGGGCGTGGTGGAAACATCGATCGGCTCCGCGAGCATTCCGACGTTGATCGTCGTCGCAAGCGCCGGTGAAATCATCGTCACAACAAGGGCGACAAAAAGAAGCAGCGCGCGCATGGTATTGCGCGCGCTGCGGGAATTGCCGGATTGCATCATCGTGAAGCCCTACTTGCGCCCCTTCGCATCGTCACCGCCATCCTTCACTTCCTTGTATTCCTCCTTCACGCCCGGCAGCTTCTTCAGCAGTTCCGCCAGTTGAACCCCTGTCAGGTTTTCAACAATCGGTGGAAGACTTGCGATGATTTCCGAAACGTCGCGCGTGATCTTCGCAGCGCCCGTTGATGGGGAATTCCCATTGGAAACGATAGTGATCTTGTCCGTCTTGCTGAGCGGCGTGGCGACCTTCTCCGCGATTTGCGGCAGCGCTGCGATGAGCAGTTCCGCGATGGCCGCCTGATTGTAGTACTGCCACGATTCCGCCTTCGCGCGGTTGGCTTCGGCTTGGGCGAGACCTTCGGCGCGAATGACTTCCGCCTGCGCGAGACCCTTCGCCTTGATCGCTTCCGCTTCCGCGAGACCCTTTGCGCGGATGACTTCCGCTTCCGCAAGACCCCGCAGGCGCGCCACGTCCGCCGACGCCGTTCCTTCCTGTCGTTCCTTTTGCGCGTTACCCTGCGCCTGTGCTTCGATCTGGATGCGATTCGCCTGCGCGATCGTTTCAATGCGGAAGCGTTCCGCTTCTGCGGGCTTGCGGATCGTCGCTTCCAGTTCGCGTTCGCGACGCTGGATTTCGCGCTCCTGCACACTGATCAGGTTTTCACGCTCAACAACCTGAATCTTCACTTCCTCCGCCTTGGACACCTGAAGCGTCTTGTTGCGCTGAATGTCGTAGGCCAGTTCCGCCTGCGCCTTTTCCTGATTCACGCTGGCCTGATACTGCTGCATGTTGATGCGATAGTCGCGATCCGCCTCGGCAATTTTTGTATCCGCAGCCAGCTTGGCGATCTGCCCCTGCTGGTGTGCTTCTGCGGATTTGATGGTCGCATCGCGATCCGCCTCCGCCTGACCGATGATGGCGTCGCGCTTCACCTGCGCCGTGCGCGGCTTGCCAAGGGCATCCAAGTAACCGTTGCGATCAGTGATATTCTTGATCGTGAAGGACACGATGCGAAGGCCCATGTTGGCCATGTCCGTCGTGGCATATTCCTGCACGCGGGAGGCGAACTTTTCACGCTCCTTGTAGATTTCCTCAACACTCAGGGTGCCGAGCACCGCGCGAAGGTGGCCTTCGAGGGTTTCCAACGCCACGTTCTGGATTTCCATCACGCTCTTGCCGAGGAACTGCTCCGCTGCGGTGCGAATCGATTCGTCGGTGTTGTCCACCTTCACCTGCGCGATGCCGTCCACCACGACCGGCACACCGGCCACCGTGTAGACTTCCGGCGTCTGCACGTTGATGGTCATAATTTCGAGGGACAGCCTGTCGATTCGGCGGAAGAACGGCCACACCAGTTTGCCGCCGCCGCGCACAAGAGCCACCGTGTCACCGCCCGAAATCACCAGCACCTCGTTCGGACCCGCCTTGAAATAACGCGAGGCCCAGAAGCCCAAACCCAGCAGCAACAGGATCACCACGGCCGCGATGGCCGCGATTCCCTGCACCATAGGCGAGATCGCCCCCTGTGCCAGCAAGAGTGTCATCATTGCTTTTCATCCTCCTTTGAAGTCAGATTGATCGGCGTCACCACGTAGGTGGTGCCAACGCTGCGCGTGATCGTCACGGGCGTGCCCTGCTTGATCGGCTTGCCATCGGCAGAGCGGGCCGGGGCGCTGGAGCGGCCCGACGGCGTCGTGAAGGTGATCTGCCCCAGTTGGTTTTCTGAAATGGGCAGGCTCACCTCCGCCGTTGAACCGACGATATCCTCACGCTTGTCCGTAAGCGTTCCCGAATTCTTTTTGATCAGTCGGAAAATTCCAAAATAGAGCCCTGCGGAACCCACCGTTGCGGCCAAGGTGCTGACAATGGCCGACGTGCCGGGCGCCATTCCCATCAGGTTCAGCGAAACAACTCCCGCCGCCCCGAAGGCCCCCAGAAAGAAGGCAACGATGGGAACGATTGATCCATCATCGCCGAAATGGAAAAAATCATGCGCAACGAAAGTCGCCGTCATCATCAGAAGGCCAATCGCCAGAATCACCCAATAGGCAACCGTCAGGTCGATACCACCGATCGTCGGATTCATTTTCCGGCAAACTCCGGGACAGGGACTCTCATTCGCGCCAGATGACGGTGGTGCCTAATCCCCCACCGGGCAAGGCTAAGCGAACACCTTACGGCTTCCCGGCAGCTTTATTCTCGCCCTGCGCGCGAATCGGTAGTGGAAGGGATGCGGCGGCGAAATGCCCGCTCCAAAGCCGCGTCTTGCGCTTGACCGGTGCCCCCCCGCCAGCGTCTTCTTTCGCCCCTTCCGTGGGGGCTGCGCCCACGCGGGACTACTCTACTGACGGTGAAAGGGGGTGTTTTCCCCTTGGCTCACATCCTACTCGAAGAAGGCGAGCCGATTGATCGTGCACTCAAGCGTTTCAAGAAAGAGTGCCAGAAGGCAGGAATCCCTGCCGAAGTTCGGCGCCGTGAATTCTACGAAAAGCCCTCCGTTGCGCGTAAGCGTAAGGAAGAAGCCGCGCGTCGCAAGCTGCGCCGCCGCATGATGAAGCAGCGCCGCAAGCTCGACGGCGTCTGATTCACGTCAACACTGCGAAAACAAAATCCGCGGCTCCTGCGAGCCGCGGATTTTTTTGTGTGAAAAGGAAAGGCGGGGCTGATCATCCAGCCCCGCCCCGTTGAAGTTCACGGTGACGCTCGGTTCTTACTTCTTGAACTGCGCGGTGATGTCTTTCCAGGTTTGGATCACGGCCTGCACGTTGCCACCTTCCTTCTCGGTGACGGACTTGTACAGGAACACCTTGAAGCCGGACTTTCCTTCCTTCGTGAAGAACTGCACGGAGTAGGTGGTCTGGCCGTCCTGGTGGCTTGGCTTGATGACGGAGAATGCGGAGGCAAGCGCCTGATGGCGGATGTGCATGTCGAGCGTATCCGTCTGCACATTGAAGAACGGTCCCGTCAGCGAGAAGCCGCCGAAGTAGCCGTAGCCTTCCAGCGTGCAGGCGTCATTCGTCGCGATGACGTGGACGCGGCCCAGTTTCTCGAACGTCTTGATCAATTCGGTCGCCTTGCCGTCGGCAATGTTCAATTCCGTCACCTGATCGGCGGGGAATGCGCGGATCACTTCCGCTTCGCTGACGCCCAATTCACGCGCCATGATTGGCGTCATGGCGAGCGGGTCCTTCTTCAGGTATGCGGCGACGCGTTCCTTCAGGTCGCCTGTGTTCACGGGTGCTACCGGTGCTGCTGCGGACATGGTTTTTGACTGCCTTTCAGAATTTGAAAAATCTCAGGGGCGGGCGGACCGCTCCCCGTCCTTGGAACTCAGAAGAAATGCGGGAATCAGCGGAATGGCGAAGATCACAAGCGCCGTTGTCACTGAATTGACCCAGATCAGATCGTTGAACGAAAGCCCAATTTTGGGATCAACGAGCTTCGATCCAACGAGGTCGGACAAATGGGTGGACAGGTAGCGGGCGCTCATGACCACCGCAAATCCGGCGCAGGCAACACCCCCCGGCGTCGCGCGCGCGGAAAGGTCCATCACCGGCATGAAGGAAAGCGTTCCCGCGATTCCGAAGATCAGGCTCACAATCACGGCGCTTTCGGCGTCCTTGTAGAAGTAAAAAAGCAGGCTGGCGAGCGCATTCATGAGCACGCCGGCAGAGAGCGTTGTGCGCAGTGAAAAGCGGGAGCAGACGATCGCAAACAAGCCCGCGCCAATCACGCCGCCAACGGCTGTCACAAGTTGCAGCCATCCGATCCATTGGTCGCTGAACCGAAGACT
>JADZDZ010000041.1 GCA_020850785.1 Candidatus Sumerlaeota bacterium
GTCGGTGCGACGTCCTACACGATTTCCATTTTTGACGAAACCCCATCGGGTCGCGTGCCATACATGGAAGGCGGCGCCGCGCAGGGAAGCGGAACGATTGAGTTCTTCCTCCCCGCGCACAAGCCGCTGATGGCCAATCACCGCTACTCATGGGAAGTGACTGCGATCTCCCCCTCAGCCACACTTAAGAACAGCGATGGGCTTCGCTACTTCAACACCTTGCAGATGGAGGCGTTCGACCTGCTGACGCCGCAGCTTGGCCGCATGGATGTTGCGCAGACACCAACCTTTGAATGGGAGTCCACGCCGGGAGCGGCCTACTACAACGTGCAGTTGGCGCCATCGGACAATCAAGGAAACGTGATCCCCGCACAGGCACAGCTTGGTCCCAGCGTGAACGGCACTTCGTGGAACAGCACCTTCGCGCCGCTGGTGAAGGGGAAGAAATACTTCTGGCGCGTCTTTGCCACGGACGGAGCGAACTCCATTCTCATTGATGGCGGATGGCGTTACTTCACGGTCGATCCACTGTCGGATTTCACGCTCACGGCGCCTGCGGATCAGGCAACGGCCGTGGAGATTTCGCCCCAACTTCAGTGGCAACGCGTGGATGGAGCGATCGGCTATGTTGTGCGCCTGTCCATTCCCGGAGTTCTGGAATTGGAACCCATCGTGGTGAATGGAAACATCAACGCGATCGATTTGCTGGATTACGACATTCGCCTCAATGGCGACACGACCTATCAGTGGGCCGTCGATGCGGTTGCTGAAGGATCGCTGCGAGCGAGCAACACGCGCACCTTCACGACAACCTTCCGCGCGGCGGAGCAGTTCGACGCCTGCGACATCATTGGCCACCTGCTGGGCGAACAGCATTTCAGCACGCTGGACCGATTGGTCATCGGCTCCTTCAGTCCCCCCTTGGACGTGAGCTTCTACTACGACTACATCGCCGTCGGCGGTCATACTGAATGCGCTGAGTAAAAAAAATGAAGGCCCGCGGGAACAACCCCACGGGCCTTTCTTCTTTCTGTGCGGAAATTACTGCGTGACGGTGCCGCTCGTCACACGGTCTGACGCGGTGCCAAGGTCGCGATACGCCCTGTTGCGATCGGCGGTCGGCACCGGCTGCTCACCCACGGGCACGTATGGCTGCACGCGCGCGCCGACGGTGGTGTCCACAACGCGACTACCCACCGTGTTGGGATTGTTGTAGACCGGATTGATCGTGGCGGCGCTCGCAACGGAATTGCCGGGGTCGTGCCTTCCAAGGTTGATGTTCACATTCTCATTGTTGTTGCCGACATTGATGGTCAGGTCGCGCGCAATGGCACCGCCTTGATCCGAATCCCCCGTCTGAACATTGCGGGGAGGTTCGTAGTTGCCGGACGCCAGCGAAACAGACGCTGGCTGGTACACCTGCGGCATTGTGGAACGAACGGGATACGATTCAATCTTGTGATAGAAGGGGAAGGCCCACTTCTCACGATAGTAAGTATCGCCCCCCGAAGCAGGTGGCGGCGCGGGCGCGTAGGTGATCGGTGCGTAGGCCGGCACATAGGCTGGCGCATAGGGAACCGGCGCGGCGTAGTAGGGGCGGGCCGATTCGCGGCCAAGAACATAGCCAACGACTCCGCCGCCGACAACGCCGGCACTCCCCCAAAACCAGGGGCTGTGGTACCATTTGTCGGCATTCGACAGTGAAGGGAGTGCCAACGTGCCGAGAAGAATCAGGGGAATGAGTTTTTTTGAAAGCATGGTGGGGACCTCTTTGATCGGGCGCGTCTTGATCTGAATCCCCAAGGATGACAGCTGTCAAGACGGCGCGGTTCGTCAGTCAATACACGTCGGAGCAATTTTTATTCAAATTTGCCGACGTCGGGGCGAAAATTTCCGGAAACAGCGTGGCTTGACCCCTCGGAACAGGCGGTGGGATTCTTGCGAAGGCGAAGAATTACCGGCAGCGACGGCTAACCACGGCAGCAGCAAACAGACGCATGGCAACATTTGGTGACAAGAAACCTTCCCGATTCCGGTCGCGCCGTCTGGCCAAACGCGGCGCCACGGTCTTGCTGTTTGTCATTTCCGGAACCATTTTTGTCCTGTCACTTCTGCTTTGGGGGATCAGCACGGAGGCGTTCTGGCGCCGATTCATTTTCCCGCATGTTTTCGGCCCCTACTGGGACACGACCCTGAAATGGGAGGCATTCGAGCCGAACGTTTTTCCACCGGGTGCGACGCTGAAGAATGTGGAGTTGGTGGAGCCGGGCGCGAATGACCGCCCCTTCCTCCGGATCAAGAATCTGCAACTGCGACTCCGATACAAATCCCGTCCCTCGAAGTTGGACGTGGAACGGGCGGAGATCGACGGCGTCGATGTCAATCTGGTCGTCTACAACAGGAATGAGACCAACCTGACGCGCATCGTGCAGCGCCTGTTCGAGGGGAAGAACCCCAGCGCACCGCCTACCACTGTCCCCCGCGACAATGACATCATTCCCTACATCCTCTCGTCGAAGGTGAACATCGCGAACGTCTCCTTTCACCTGATCGACAAGCGCAACCCCGCGAAGCAGGTTGAATACGGCTTTGTCGCCAGCGAGCCGGTGCAGTTGCAGTTCACCGATTCCACGGAAACATCGTCGAAACCGGGCCGCAGGGATCAGTTTACGAGGATTACCGCCGCCGGTGATTTCAACGCGCTGGTGGATGACATTCACCTGAAGACGACAGGGCGCGTTCAGGTGGATGTGCCCAACCTTGGCAAGTTTCCCAACACGACCGCGCATGTTGCGCTCGCGTTGCAGCCCGCCTCCGGCGAAAGCGCACGTCTAAATCTTGCCGCCGATATTCCATTGTCACGCATTCCCGTGCGCGTGAATGCGACGCCGATCCAAAATCTTGATCTTGCAATGCGCGTTTCCGAAACGGCGGAACCATGGCTTCATGTCTCCAACACGAATTTTGACCCCTTGACGGGGGATGCGACGACAACCATCGCGGTGAAGGGGATGGCGGATCAGGTTGCGGCATCATTGCAAGGCTTCGTGGCGGAGGAAAGCCGTGCGGTGGTGAACGCGTACATCATGCGCTACGCGTCCCTGCAACCGCGCAGGGAAAACCAGAAGTCAGTGGAGTTTGATGCGACGGCGACGCTGACGGGAAAGGGGATCGCGCAGTATGCGATCGTCGATCCGTCGGAGCACGTGCCGACGGAATTGACAGCGAATGGCACGGTGATCACGCGCAACATGCCGCTGGAATCACTGTCGCGTTTTCAGGAAATGCTGGCGCGCCTTTCCAAGGACCCCAAGGCCGAACCGACTCCCTTCATCAGCGACCTGCGCTACTCCTGGGCGATCACGGCGGACGAAACGCGACAGCAGGCGACGCTGCGGGCAGACATGCAGGCGCGCCCCGCCGGAGCGCAGAATGACGACCTGCTCTTTTCCATGTCGCTGGTGGACGCGGACAATCCCGCGGAGCCGGTGACCTTCAATCCCTTTCGCACGGGCGCCTGGGATTGGCGGTTTCCTTCGCTGGAAACTGTTGAAAGCAAGGTGCCCATCTATCCCGTGTTTCCGAATTATGAGCAACTCACCAGCGAGGTGCTGGCCTACCTGAACCGGGGCACGGAAGCATTGGATGCGCTTGATCTTCAAGGGGCATCGCTGCGCCACAAGGTTCACATCAGGGATGCGGCGACGCTACGTGCGCTGCTTGCCCCCATCGCGCCGAACGTGGCCGACGCGGCGGAGGGGGATGTGGAACTGAGCGCGACGCGACGCGGCGGCGGCCTCCCGTCCGAATGGAATGCCAACATCCGCGTGGACGGCATTCATCTTCAGGGCATCAGCGATGTTGTCAATGCGCAGGGAAGCGTTGGCTTCACGCGCGAGGGGGACGTGCTGACCGCGTCGGACCTTGCGTTGAAGGTGTTTCGTGGAAACGGCGCGGGCGAGCCGGTTGAAGTGTCGTTGGGGCTCCCCCGCGCGGGTCGCGATGGGTCGCTCGGCCCGGTAACGCCATCCTATATCAATCTCGCAACGGGCGAGGCGCACTTTGAGCTCTACGCCAATGCGATCCGTCGCGAGTTTCTTGAAATCCTGATGCAGGTGCAGACGTTCGGCCTGTCGCGGCAACTGGCAAGCCCCTTCTACCAGAACTTGCTGACGGTTCTGGGCTTCAGGCCCAATGACGTGAATGCCAATGGGGAAGCGGACGTCTACGTGACCGGAGACATCGGCGAGGATGTCCGCATCAACAGCCTGCTGAACGTGCGCAACGTGCCGGCGGCGAACTTCCTTCTGGAATCGAAACCGACGATCACGGGCGAGGATGATTTGTTCGACGCCCGCTTCTCCCAGGGCTTCGCGTTGAACCGCGCGACGAAGCTCCTGAAGCCGGAGGAATTTGAGCTGGAATTGTTCCCTCCACAAAAGCAGGAAGCATTCGCCCGCCTGAAGATCACCACGGAAGAAAACACTTCACTGGATTATCCGATGCTGAAATCGCTGGCGGCGGAGGACATTGATCACATCGCCAATGAGGGAGTGCAGCCGCAAAGCCTGAAAGCGCTGGCATCGGCGGCGCTCGTGCGATCAACGCGATTGCGGCAGGCAATTCGCGGTGATGGTGGGCGGATGGAATTCACCATTCCGGACGCCGATCTTCGCGGTTGGCGAAGAGTCCTCAACGACGGTGGCATCCCGATCGAGGGAGGAAAGCTGGACCTGCAACTGGCAACGGAGTTGAATGCCTCCGATGGCGACCACCCTTCGGCGATGGCAATGGGTGCCTTCACGATTTCAAACTTGAAGCTCGCGGGCGCCGAACGCGTCATTCCCGAAGTTCACGGCACGCTGAACGTCGTGAATGAAGACAACATTCTGGCGGTGAAGGAATTGCAGGCGACCCTCGCGCTTGATCCCGCATTCGATCCCACGACGATCCGATTCACCGGCAGTGCCGACGTGAATTCCTTCGCATCAAAGTGGAACCTTGCCATCGAAGAGGTGAATCATTCCGCGCTTGATGTGCTGCGCGGCATGAGCGAATCGGGTATCGCCATCGCCACAAGCGTGATGAATCGCCTGCTCGCGGGACAGCTTGGCGAGTACGCGGGCCCGAAGGCGCGCGTGAACCTGAACTTTTCCGCGGAAAGCCCTGCGGATGGATCGCAGTTGGCCATTCATGCCATCCAATCGGGCGAGGACATTGATTTTCTGCCGGCGGTATTGAATCCCCTCTCGTTCCGGTCGGAGGAGAAGCTTGTCTATACAGCGCAGAAACAACTGATCATCGAATCGCTCGGCGGGGAAATCACGGAGCAGGACACGACTTCTCCCCTGCTGACATTCGTGCTGGAAAAGCCCTCCAGTCTGGACGACACGGCGGACACAGGCTCCACGCTGACGATCGCGGCACGGAAGAGTCTGACGGACATTGCGGACCGCCTTGCGCGTTTTCCGCTCCCCTTCTTCGGGCGCACCATCACGGAAGGCAACATCGCCGGGAACATGACGCTTCACATTCCCGCCAACGAATCACTCCGGCAAAGCGTTTCCGACTTTGAGCTTACACTGTCGGGCCTCAAGCTCAGCGGATTCGGAAAAATCATTGATGGCGGCCTGACGGGGCGGCTGGTGAGCGATGATGATTCGGTGGTCCTGAAGGATGCTGCACTTGACGCGCACGTTGATGGCATCAGCGCGGGGCGGATTGAGATCAATTCGCGCTACGACGTTGCGACAAAAAACCTTGAATCAACAGTAGAGGCAATTGACGTGAATGGCAGGCTGCTGGAGGCGCTTCCGCCGGACATGGCGATATGGGCGCAGCAGCCGACGACGAAGTTGAACATGCACGGAAAGTTTGACGCCGGCCTGAATGACAGAACCGCGCAGGCGGTCTTTCAGATGCGCGTGCGGGACTTCGGCCTGCCGCCAACGCCGCTGGATGATGGAAGCGTGATCAGCCATCCGCCGCTGAACATGGACGTGGAGCTTGTTTCGGGATTCGACCGCGATACGTCCACGCTGCTGCTGCAGGACTTCAGCGCGCTGGTCGCGAAGGGGAGCTACCCGTCCGCAGGACGATTGGACCCGCTGCCGGAGGATGCGACCGCGCTCTTCCGCGTGACACAACTGGGCACGATCATTTTCGACGCAGGGCGTCAGGTGTTTTCCTCCGCCACGCTGGCGGGCGCGGGACTGCACGCGGAATTGGGTCCGCTTGATCTGGGGGAATACGGCATCGTCCTGCGCCGCTTGGCGGGCGTGCCGCTGGTGAAAGGATTCCTCGCGGGCGAGGCCACGGTTGTGGCGAGCGGATTCGGCGCCACGCGCATCGAAAGCGGCCGTGCGGGCCTTCAGTTGTCCCAGGGAATCTGGGAGAAGAGTTCGGGAGAAAAAATTCCTATCGAAGCAGGTTTCATGGCGGCCGGTGGACACCGCGAAGGCGCGTTCCGTCTTGATCAGGCGGAAGCGATGATTCGCTATCCCGCAGCAGAAAACATTCCGCAGACCGACAGCGTCGCGGCGGTAGGCTACTACACCCGCACCGGCATCGGGAAGAAGCGCGAGTTCGCGCTCGATCTCACCTCGCCGGGAATGCAGTTGGAAAGAGTCATCGCCTTGATTTCCGACGTGCAGAAAAACAACGCGAAGAGCTATGCGCCGACTCATCCCGAAAGAAGTGGAGTCATCGACGAACAGCCACGGTATGAGCTCACGTCCCTGGCGCCGAAAAATCTGACCGCAACGATCACGGGACAATTCGACAACATGGCCTACAAGGAAGTGCGCTTCCCGGACACTTCGTTCAAGGGCACCTACCGCGATGGACGCGTTTCGCTGGAGAGCCTGCGCTCGCTCGTGCCGGAAGGGGAAATTTCCATGAGCGGTTCCGCAGACCTGCGCGAGGGAACTCCCCGGTGGAACTATTCCCTCAACGTGGCGAACGTGGAAGCGAAGCCATGGGTCAGCAGCCTCGCGCGCACGGAATATTACGACAAGATCAGCGGCAAGCTAAGCGCAAATGTCCACATTGAGGGAAAAGGGTTCGAAGGGCGTGAACTTGCCGAAACCATTCGCGGCGATGCCAAGGTTTCGTTGCGCCAAGGAAAA
>JADZDZ010000042.1 GCA_020850785.1 Candidatus Sumerlaeota bacterium
CCAACGACGGTTCAAGCAAACTCAAACTCGTTAGTGCCGCAATCCTGCTGATCGGTGGGATAGGATTTGTTACCGTGCAGTATTTGGACAACAGTGCCGCCGGCCTCGCGCCGCCCGCCCCCCGCGCGCACGGCGAGGTCCACACCGCCACGGCGCCCGGCGCCCCCTCTCCCGCCCATCGCTTTGGCCCCCCTTCGCCGGAGGACCGCGCGAAGTTTCGCGCCGAGATGGAAAAGGAACTCAACCTTACGCCCGAACAGAAGGCGCAGTTGGACGCCATCCACAAAAAATACGAAGGGAAGGAATCGGACTTTCGCGCGCGCATGAGCGAGGTGGAAAAAGTGCTCACGCCCGAACAGCGCGAAAAGGGGCGCGCCGCAATGATGGCCCGCATGAAGGCCCACATGCAGGAACGCTTGAAAGTCCTCCCGCAGGACGAGCAGGCTGCCTTCATGAAGAAGTTGGAGGAACGCATGAAGAACGGTCCGCCACCCGGTTTCGGCCACGGCGGCCACGGCGCTCCCCCCGAAGGACCACCGCCGCCATGAATCGCGAGAACCTCCACGCCTTCACGCTCATCGAACTGCTCGTAACCGTCGCCGTCATCGCGATCCTTGCCGGCATCGCACTGCCAAATTTTCTTGAGGCGCAGACACGCAGCAAGGTCTCGCGCGCGAAGGCGGACCTGCGAACCGTCACCATCGCTCTCGAAGCCTACGCCACCGACAACAACAAGTATCCCTCCAGCACCCTCGTCCCGATGTTCGCGCGCCTCCTCCCGCTGACGACTCCCGTCGCGTACCTTTCCACCGTCCCGCTGGACGTGTTCAACACTGTCGATACGCACGCCGGTCCCTTTCGCAGCCACGGCAATTTCGCCTACGGGGCGCGCCCCATTGACCGCGAATCGCGCTTCGCCCTCACCAGCGACGGCCCGGACCGCCGCGCCGATCACTTTGACATCAGCCTCTACCCCGGCTATTCAGAATCGATCTGGGAAAATCCCGGATCGGGGTTCGACTATGCGCGTTACGACCCCACCAACGGCACCATCAGCCGCGGCGACATCTGGAGAGTGAGCGACCACAACTTCCAATGAACCTCTTCACCATCGCATCCAACCTCTTCGCCGGCGGAACCCGCTCCGCCGCGGCGGCCGCGCTCCCCCAGGGCATCGCGCTTCCCGCCGTCCCCACCGCAGCCAGTACCGCCATCCGCGACATGAGCGACGCGGAATTGATGAAGCTCACCGGCGGCGGAAACGAGGACGCCTTCCGCGAACTCGTCCTCCGCCACGAACAATGGGCGCGCACCTTCGCCGGACGCATCCTTCGCGATTTCACGGAAGCCGAGGACGTCGTGCAGGAAGCCTTCCTCCGTGCCTGGGCAAACGCGCCGCGCTGGCAGCCCATCGCCTCCTTCCGCCAGTGGCTCCGCACCGTCCTCACGCGTGCCTGCATCGACAACATCCGCAAGAAGCGCCCCGAACCGGTGGCCGAGCTTCCCGAAGTCGAAGCGCGCGATGCCGACGCCTTCGCGCACGCCGCCAGCGAGGAGGAGCAGCGCATCCTCGCCGCGCTCATCGACGAGCTTCCCGAACGCCAGCGCCTTTCCCTCATGCTCACCTACACAGAGGAACTCACCATGCGCGAAAGCGCCGAGGTGATGCAGATTTCCCCAAAGGCATTCGAATCCCTCCTTATTCGCGCACGCGCACAACTTCGCACACTGTGGCAGAAACGGCAGGTGGGCTCCCCATGAACCACAACCACCACGACGACAACCTTCGCGCGGCGCTGCGGCACCTTCCGCAGGCACCCGCCAATTCCGAATTCGCAGGGCGTCTTGTGCGCATCGCCGCACTCACGCCCCAGCACGGCCGCGAACTCGTCATGGAAGCCCCGTCCTCGCCGCTCCGCTTCGCGTGGGCGCTCGTCGGGTTCACCGTCGGCATTGCGCTGATTTTCCTCTGCCTCATACCGCTGCAATCACGCTTTGGCAGCATGCAGTCGGAACACCTGACAGTCTCGTTCGTCTCCATGACGTTTGATCCCCTCGAAACCGCCGCCAAACAGATTTACGAAGTCACGCCAACGGACGGCACGCCACCATGAAGCCCGCGACACGCCAAACAATCCTCTGGCTTTCGCTCGGCTTGAACGTGGCGTTTGTCCTCGCGCTCGCGGGCGTCGCCATCTTCCCGGAAGCCAGCGCCCGCATCATTGCCACCGACACCGCCCCCGCCGCGTCGCCCGATGCAAAGCCGCCGCACCACGGTGGCGACAGGGAACGCAGCGGCGATCCGCTCAAGCGCGAATTCTATCGCATCGCCAAAGTCATCGAATTGGAACCCGCCCAGCGCGAACGCATCGAAGCAATGCTCGACGCCTGCAAGAAGGAGGGCCGGTCGCTCTACTCGCAGATGAAGGACGAGCGCGTGAAGGCCTTCAAATCCATCCTGAGCGATCCCGCCGACGACGCCAGCTTCGCAAAAATCATCGCCGACAGCCACGACATGCACGAGGCCATGGCCCTCGACATGCTCTCGCGCTTCCGCGCCATGGTGCGCGAGCTCACCGCCGAACAGCGCGCGAAACTGATCGTGGAATTCGACAACTGGGATTCGAAGGACGGCCCCCCACCCCCCCCGGCGCACAGCTCACCGAAACAATAAAATCCGCGGCTCCTTTCGTGGCGTGGGCGTCTCGCCCACGCATTCCTTTCGGCCACGAGCGATGTCACGGAAGAAGCATTCTCATTATCGTATTCTCATCATTCCTGAAGGCTTCCTGCTCATCCACACATGCGAGAGCGGGACGCCCTCGCCACCAAAAGAACACGTTCATTGTGAGAGGCGTTGATAGAAGTGGCTTCAATTGAACAATGAGATGGACCAGATGAATGGGTGCTTTTCGTGGCATTGGCGTCTCGCCCTCGCACTTCTTTCGGCCACGAGCGGCCTACGGAAAGACACTTCTCATTATCACCTTCTCGTGATTTCCGAAGGCTCCACGTTGATCCACACATGCGAGGGCGGGACGCCCTCGCCACCAAAAGAACACGTTCATTGCAGACGAGAAACAACACCTCTCATCCATCTTGCCCATCTCTTGTATATACAAAGTGAATTCGCGCCCTACTTGAGCGCGTCCGGCTCGCCTTCCGGCATCGGCGCCGTGACGCCATCCGCTGTCAGCTCAAGGAACAAGTCTTCAAGATTTCCTTCCCGCGACAGCGAACGACGCAGTTCATCCACCGTTCCCAGAAAGCGCAGCTTCCCCTTCGTGATAATTCCCAGCCGATCGCACAATTCCTCCGCGATGGCCAGCAAGTGCGTTGAAAGGAACACCGTTCCCCCGTCCGCGCAAAAGCGTCGCAACAGGTTCTTGAGCGTGCGCGCCGACTGCGGATCAAGACCCACCATCGGCTCATCCACCACCAGCACGCGGGGATTGTGCATGAACGCCGCGCTGAAGCACAGCTTCTGTCGCATGCCGAAGCTGTAGTTCTCAATCAGGTGATCCGCAGAACCCTTCAACTGGAACAGCGTGAAGTACTTCTCGATCGCCGCCTCCGTGTCCTGCTTGCTCACGCCGTAAAGGCTTCCAACGAAGTGCATGAAATCACGGCCGCTGAGTTTTTCATACAGGTAGGGAGTGTCCGGGATGTATCCGATGTTGCGCTTCGCCTCCATCGGCTCCGCCTGAATGTCGCGCCCGCAAATCACCGCGCGCCCCTTCGCCGGGCGCAGCAGTCCCGTGATGATCTTGATGGTCGTTGTTTTCCCCGCGCCGTTCGGCCCAAGGAAGCAGAAAAATTCCCCCGGCGGAATCGTCAGGTTCAGATCATCGAGCGCCAGAAATCCGTCGTAGTGCTTCGTGAGGTTCTCAAGCTCAAGCATGACTATTTTTTTGCTCCCTGTGACAGCAATGAGGTGAGGGAAAAGCCCTGCAAAAGCTGCCCCTTGTTTTCGCCGCGCACATCCTCCGGAGCAATCGCCGCAGGCCGTGGTGTGTAGGCGAGATCAGGCCAGCGCGACCGCGCATCGCCGGAAGCGACGCGCTCCAGCACGAGCGTTGGCACCTTGGCCGCATCGTCGGCCTTCGCTCCCGTGGTGCCCGGCGCCAGCAGCGGAATCTCCCGCCGCAGGATATTCCCGTTCCCATCCACCGCCAGAAATATCCGGCTCGACTGGTAGCGGAGTTGCACCTTCTTCACCGTCTGAAGCTCGCCGCCCACGTTTTCCATTTCGTCGCGAAGGTACGTCACGATGACACTTGATGCGCTGTTGCCGAGGAAGGGATCGTAGACGTCGATCGCATAGTCCACATTCTGGTTCAGCATCTGGCCGCGCAGCACGGGAGTGATTGAATCAGACAAAGTCACGGGCCGCGCAAGGTGCTGCTCGAAGAATTGCTGCGAATCATCGCGCTTCACGCGGAAGCGCGCCGTGGTTCCCTCCACGATTCCCACCAGTTCAAACGCGCCGCGCGGCAATTCCTCCGAGTCCAGTTCCTCCGCGCTCATCACCCTGCCGGCGAAGCCCGCAAGCTGCACCCGAAGGCGAATCGCCTCCAGTTCCAGCCGCTTGTTCAGCCGCGACGATGAAATCAAACGCCCGCGAATCAGCCCGCCGTCCACCCGCAGGTTCGTCGTCATCACGTAGCCGGTCTTTGAATCATTCTCCTCGGCGGTGGAATGCATCGCGCCAAGCCGCTGGTCGCCAATGCGAATCTCCATCCAATCATTCTGGTTGGACCAACTGTCCGCCAGCACCCGCCGATCCACCTCCACGCCGCGGCCACGCGTCAACGACGGCATCACATGATCACGGAACAGCAGAACCATCATCACGAGGAAGAAGATCGAAATGAGGAGGGATTGGATCGTGCGGTTCATGTCAGGTTAGTGATCCAAGCGGCGCGCGGTTGGGTGAAAGCGAGCCTTCATTTTCCCGGTTCATCCGGCACGGGCTACTCCAAATATCGCGGCGTTGCCGACTTCCCGTGCTTCTCCTGATGCTTCAGCAACACCCTGCGGATTTCCGTCACCAGTTCATCGCCCGTCACCGGCTTTTCGAGGAACAAATCCGCCTGCGTGCCGATGCGCCAGAACCCCGGCGGAAGGTCCGTTCCGCGCGTTGTGCCCGTGATGATGATGATCGGTGTGTCGCCCAGCTCCTCGTGATTGCGCATGCGGTTGGTAAGGTTCGCGCCATTTTCGCCGGGCATGTTCAGGTCCGTGATGACAAGGCGCGGGCGTTCGCTCTCAAACAGCTTCCACGCCTCCAGTCCATCGCGCGCAACCACGACGTCGAAAAATTCCCGCAGCGCCAGCCGGTAAAATTCCTGGATGCCCGGATCGTCATCCGCCACGAGTATCTTGATGCGCGCTTCGCTCACGTATTCTCCACGGTCAGCGGCGCGAACTTCAGCACGAACTCCTGGCTCCGCCCGTCATCGAATTCCACAAGCGCCCGCTCCCAGCCGGGGCGCCCGCCAAGTTCCGTGATAACCCCGCTCCCCATGTACTTGTGAATCACGCGCGTCCCCACGTTGAACGGCGCCTTCCCGCCATTGCGTGCGCCGGGTCGCGGCATCGCGCCGCCACGCGTCATGGAGTAAAATGCGCGGGAGGTCGTCTCACGCGGTGAAGGTTCAAACGCCTCATCCCGCACGTACTCGCGCCCGCCGTCCGGCTCCTTCTCCATTCCCCAATGCATCGGCAGAATGCGCTTCAGCATGCGCAGGCTCTCCTCGTCAAAAACGTCCGGCGGCAATTCGCTGAGGAAAATCGAAGGAAGGTTCATCGTCCAGAATTCGGGGCGGTTGCGCTGCTGGCTGAAGGAAAGGAACAGTTTCTTTCGTGCGCGCGTAATGGCAACGTAGAACAGGCGCCGCTCCTCCTCCACGGCATACTCGTTGTGTGATTCCTCCGCGCGGCTTGTGGGGAAAACCCCCTTCTCAAGCCCAATGCAAAAGACATATTCGAACTCCAGCCCCTTCGCATTGTGGATCGTCAGCAGGTTGATCTTCGCGGACCCATCGTCCTGCTCGCTTGAACCATCCAGCGCCATGCAGGAAAGGAATTACGCCAGTTGGTCCATCTCGCCGCTCGGCTCGAAGCCATCCACCAGCGCCTTCAGTTCATCAATGTTCTCGATGCGCGTTTCCCCTTCGAGGGACTTCGCGTCGCCGACGCCATCCTCCCGGTAATTCGTGTCCTCCCAGATTTGCTCCAGCACCTCGCCGGGCTTCGCGCTTCGCGCCGCGACGGACCAGCGTTCAATCGCCGCCAGAAAATCCGTCAGCCCCTTCCGCGCCGTCCCCTTGATTTCCCCATCGCGAATCAAGTCGGCGGCGGCCTGCCGGTAGGATCGCGCGCGAATCGCCGCATGCTGCGCGATCTGCTCCTGAGCCTTCGGTCCCACTCCGCGCACGGGACGGTTCATCACGCGCTCGAAGGCAAGGTCATCATCGGGATTCACCGCAAGGCGCAGGAAACTCAGCAGGTCCTTGATCTCCGCCCGATCATAGAAGCGAATGCCGCCCACCACGCGGTAGGGAAGCCGGAACCGCCGCAGCGCGTCCTCCATCGCACGCGACAACCAATGGCCCCGGTAGAACACCGCGATCTCGTTCGGATCAACGCCGTGCATCTGAATCAGGCGCGCGCACTCCGCAGTGATGCGCTCCGCCTCCATGTCCGCGCTCGGCGCCGCGATGAAAGTCACCGGATCACCCTGCTCCCCCTCCGTGAAAAGCGTCTTCCCAATCCGCTGCGTGTTGCGTGCGATCACCGTGCTCGCCGCCTTCAGCACCGTCTTCGTGCTGCGATAGTTCTGCTCCAGTTTCACGATCGTCGTGCCGGGGAAGGTCTTCTCAAAATCCAGCAGGTTGCTGATCTCCGCCCCGCGCCAACTGTAGATCGACTGGTCCTCGTCGCCGACCACGGCCACCTGCCGGTGATCCTGCGCCAACAACTTCGTCAGCAGGAACTGCGCGTGGTTCGTGTCCTGATATTCATCCACCAACACGTAGCGATAGCGGTTCACCCAACGCTGCCGCACTGATTCATTCTGCTGGAACAACTGGACCGTTTTCATCAGCAGGTCCTCAAAATCCACGCTCTTCGATTTCTCAATCGTCTCCTGATATTTCGCGTAGATGTCCGCGTAGGGAACCTGATCCTCGTCGAACTCCTCCTTGCAATCCGCCGGCGTCAGCAGCCGCATCTTCGCCTGATTGATGAAGGTCTGCACCTGACCGGGGCGCACCAGCTTCTCCGAAATGTCCATCTCCTTCAACACGCGCTTGATCGCCTGCTTCTGGTCGTTCTCATCAAGGATCGCGAAGTTCTTGTCCAGCGCGGCAAACTCCGCCTCGCGCCGCAGCAGCATCGCGCAGCGCGCATGGAACGTCCCGATCGCGAGGCCCGGCGTGTCCGGCACGCCCAGCAGCCGGCAAATGCGTTCGCGCATTTCCGCCGCAGCCTTGTTCGTGAAGGTCACGGCGAGAATCTGCTGCAGCGGAATCCCCATTTCCCGGTGCAGGAACGCAATGCGGTAGGTGATCACGCGCGTCTTTCCCGTGCCCGCGCCCGCCACAATCATCAACGGCCCGTCGGCGTGCATTACGGCGCGCCGCTGCGGCTCATTCAGTTTTTCAATCAGTTCAATCATCCCGCCAATCCTTCGCGGCGTGGCGGCGGAAAGCGATGGGAAAATCCCCAATGCCCTGTGGATGAAACGAAGGCTGTCCCGGCGCCGTCGTCGGCCGCGTCAGACCTTGCGGAAGATCACCGTCGCGTTGTGCCCGCCAAAGCCGAACGAATTGCTCATCACAGCGGCGATCTTCATTTTGCGCGCGCCTTCCGTGATGTAGTCCAGATCGCAATCGGGGTCCTTCTCCGAATAGTTGATCGTGGGCGGGGCGATCTGATGATGGATGGACAGCAGTGATGCAACGCCCTCCACGCCCCCCGCGGCGCCCAGCAGGTGGCCCGTCATCGACTTGTTGGAGCTCGCGGCGAACTTGTAAGCGTGCTCGCCGAAGACGTGCTTCATCGCGATCGTCTCCAGCTTGTCGTTCAACTCCGTGCTGGTGCCGTGCGCATTCACGTAGTCAATTTCCGTCGGCTTCATTTCCGCGTCCTTCAGCGCCATGCGCATCGAACGCTGCGCCCCTTCGCCCTCCGGCGCGGGAGCCGTGATGTGATGCGCATCCGCCGTGAAGCCGTAGCCGACCACTTCGCCGTAAATCTTCGCGCCACGCGCCTTCGCGTGCTCGTATTCCTCCAGCAGCATCACGCCCGCGCCCTCGCCCATCACGAAACCGTCGCGATCCTTGCTGAAGGGGCGCGACGCCGTCGCCGGCGAATCGTTGCGCCTGCTCAGCGCGTGCATGTTCGCAAATCCCGCAATGCCCAGCGGTGTGATGGCGGATTCAGTCCCGCCCGCCAGCATCGCCACCGCCTGGCCCCGCCGCACAATATTGAACGCGTCGCCGATGGCGTGCGTTCCCGTCGCGCAGGCGGTCACCACGCAGCTGTTTGGGCCGCGCAGTCCCAGCGAAATCGAAGTCTGCCCCGGAGCCATGTTGGCAATCAGCCGCGGAATCAGCCGGGGGGAAACGCGATCGGGGCCCTTTTCCAGCAGCACCTTCGTTTCCTCCTCCATCACGCTCAGACCGCCGATGCCGGAACCGATGTACACGCCGATGTTTTCAGCCCCCACCTTCGCCACGTCGATGCCGGAGTCCTTCATCGCCTCGCGCGCCGCGATCACGGAGAACTGCACAAACGGTTCGAACTGCCGCGCTTCCTTCTTGTCGAAGTAATTCTCGGCGTTGTAGTTCTTCACTTCCGCCGCGAAGCGCACCTTGTGCTTCGAAGTATCGAATTTCGTAATCGGACCCATGCCCGACACTCCACTGGTCAGCGCGGTCCAGAATTCGGGAACGGAATTCCCGATTGGTGTGATCACGCCCAGACCCGTTACGACAACTCGATGATTTGCCATTTCCTGTAAGCCAGATGATATGAGAGGGGGGAGGAAAAGGGGATGCGGCGCCGCGCTGCGCGACAGCCGCCCCCGTTAATCGCCGGTCAGGCGGCGCCTTTTTCGGTCACGTACTTCACCGCGTCGCCAACGGTGCGCAGCTTCTCAACGTCCTCGTCGGGAATTTCGATATTGAACTTCTCTTCGAAGGCCATGACGAGTTCAACGATATCAAGGGAGTCCGCTCCAAGGTCGTCGATGAAGGACGCCTCGTTGGTGACCTCATCCTCGTTCACGCCAAGCTGGGTGACGATGCATTCCTTGACTTTTTCTTCGATGCTGGCCATGTAAAAAGGCCTCCTGGTTTGGTTGCTGGGGAAATCGTGGGCGGCATCACCGCCGCCGTTCCTGATGCTTTCTGATCCCGCGCTAGGTACGGTTCCCGCCCTTGCAGCGGCAAGGAAAAACGGCCTGCAAAGCGCCGTCTGCGCCCGTCCTCCCTCATGAAACAATAAAATTTATTCGTCCCCGGCAGCCACCTCGCCCGCCGGTTCCGGCCGGAAGTTCAGTGCCTGCTCCTCCACCATCGCATTCACCTTTGCAAAATCCACGCCGTCCAAGGCAACATCCGCGATTTCAAACGTCTCCCCCAGCTTCGGATGCTTGAAGATCAGCTTCCCGTCCTCCGTCTTTCCCCCGTAGACCACCACCTTGTATTTCATCAGCAGGTGAGCCACGAGGAAAAGCTGCGGCACCAGATCGGGCGCGTCCTTGCTCTCATGGAGCGCCGCGAACAGACGCCACAGCGCCTCATTGCGCTCCGCCCGGTTCAGCCGCCGCTGCTCCGGCGACTCGCTCGTCACCCGCTTCGTCACCCAGTAGGAAAAGTAATCCCCCCGCTGCTTCTTCTCCCAGCATTCGCCGCAGAAATCCTGGCGAATCGTCTCCTCCTTGTCGGACAGGTGAATCAACGAGGGATGCCGCCCATCCACGTTCAGCGCCTTGCCGCAGAGCAGGCAGGCATTGTGGGGACGGCTGAATTTCAGGTATTGTTCGCGATCGGCGGCTTGAACGGATGACATTCACCAACTCCTGCCGCCATAATTGACATCATGGAGGCCCAATGCAAGCCCCCTCTTAACAGACCTTGCCAAATGCACCGGACTAGGGTCATATCTGGCGGACGGTTCTGACGGGATGATGCAATGAGCGAATGGCAGGAAAACATCAGCGAGGCCGACACGCTGTGCGAGCGCGGCCAGCGCCTTATCGAGGAGGGGAAGCTCCTCAAGGCGGGCGAATGTTTTGAAAGCGCCGTTGAAATCGCCCCGGACTACGCGGAGGCGCTGTTCACGCTCGGCAATTATTATCTGGAGATGGGCCGCCCCGCCGACGCCTCCAAGATGCTCCAGCGGGCGCTCAAGCGCGACCCCGACAACGCGGAAGCCCACGCGCTGCTTGGCGAAGCCGCCCTCCAACTGGGCAAGGCAGTCCTCGCCGCCAATGAATTCCGCAAGGCCGCCGCACTGCGTCCCTTCAACGCAGAGGCACAATCGGGCCTTGGCCGCGCCTACCTCGCCGTCGACCGCCACGAGGACGCCGCCGAAGCCTTCGAGGAAGCCCTGCGCATCGACAGCACCCTTGCGGAGGCACACATGGGCCTCGCGAAGGTGCGCCTGGCCGCAGGCCGACACGAGGACGCCCTTGAATTGCTTTCCCGCGCCCAGCAATCACAGCCCAACGCGTCCGGGCCGCTCGTCTACCGCGCCGTCGTCCTTTACGAAATGGGACGGCAGGACGACGCCGTCGAAGCCCTTTTCGCCGCCATCGAAACGGACCCCGAAGACCCCGTCCCCTACTACAACCTTGGTGGCATTTCCGTTCAGCAGGAAGACCTGCCGGAAGCAAAACGCTACTTTGAAAAATCGCTGGAGGTCGATCCCTCCTACCTCCCCGCCCGCGTCGCCCTCGGCAACGTGCTCTTCAACGAAGGCAACCCCGCCGCCGCGATGGACGAATACAAGATGGCGGAGGAAACCGCGCCCGACGACGCGGATGTCCACTACCGCGTCAGCCTGTGCGCCCGCGCCCTCCAGCAGCCGGAGGAGGCCCTTCGCGCCGCACGCCGCGCAACGGACCTGGACCCCCGTTTCGCCGAAGCCTTCAACCTTCAGGCGCACATCCATCGCGATGCGGGGCGCCACGAAGACGCCATCGACGCCTGCGATGCCGCCCTTGCCATCAATCCCGACTTCGCCGCCGCCATCGAAAACCGCGGCGTCAACCTCTGCGCGCGCGGCAGCACGCGCGAAGGCATCGAATGCCTGCGCCGCGCCGTCGAACTGCAACCAAAGCAGGTCAGCGCCTGGTTCAACCTCTCCCAGGTTCTCCTTCAGGGGAAACAACCGGTCGCCGCGATGCACTGCCTGCAAA
>JADZDZ010000043.1 GCA_020850785.1 Candidatus Sumerlaeota bacterium
CGCCAAAAATCCCGTAGGCGAGCGGATAAACAGGGTTGTGATGATAGCTCCAATTCTTCACGAGCCACGGCGCCATGACCACCATGACAATGCCGCCGATGATAAGTGCCTCCCTGAGAAACCGCGCCGCGCTGAATCGCGATCCATTGAACAGCGCATAGACACACAGCATCCCCGCGATGGGAAGGTTGCTGATCTTGGTGGCGATTGCTCCGCCCACCAGCAACGCCCCGGTGGCAATGCGAACGGTGCGGGAGCGAAATGATCCCGGCGTAAAAACCCACGCGGCAGCAATGAGCGGCGCGAGGCTGGCAGAATCGGTGAATGGCCAGGATGAAACAAGCCCCAGCGTAGGAATTCCCGCGACGATGAGCATGGCGCTTTTCGCCGGCGACAAATTCGATCCGCACTCAATCAGGTCACGGCGCGCGATGAGAGAACGAAAGACCTGCTCCGCAAAGGCTCCGGCGAAAATCACCGAAGCAATGAATCCCGCCCACTGGATTTGCTGGAAGAGGCTGGGGAAAGTCCCCCAGCCTGCGGTGATGATCGCGGGAATGCTGGGAAGATTGCTGTTTGCGTTGAAGGGGATGTTTACAAACTTGCCGACGCGCAGCCATTCCTGCACCGCCACGAGGTGATAACGCAACCCGTCGCTTTCAACAGAGGGTGCAAGCGCCGCAACGCCGACAACGAGCGCAATGAAGGAAGTCGCAACGGCCTCCGGCGAAAGTGGAGCGCGCCTGCGTTCGTGCCAGTTGATGCAGCGCGTCCTCCGCAGGGCGAACACACCCACCGCAGCGATGAGGACGCTGAGGCCAATGCTGAGCGGCATCGCAATGAGCTTGAAGGCGGCGAACGCGTACAGCGTTCCCGATGCAACCATCCCCGTCACAAAGGCCAGGGCCAGCATCCGGGGAACGGAAACGGATCGCATGTGCCGGATTGCGAACGGCAGTCCCGACAGCACCAGCGTCCCGAACAGCAGCAGCCCCGCGCCGACGGAAATGATCCTGAGTTTTGCCAGTCCCGGTTCCGACGGCTGGATCAGTCTTCCCAGCGTAAGCACGTCAATCCCCCACCCCTTGAACAGCCACAGGACGGTGGCAAGCACCACCCACGCAATCAGGGCAATGTGCCGCGCGTGTTTTGTGCCTTGGGAATCCGCACTCATGGCGTCACTGCACCCGCCGCGCGGCGCTTGGCGCAACCCTTTGCTATTGCCGCTACCGCGCAATTGACCCATCATTTGATTGTAATCAGGAGTCATTGATGCCCGGTCTTGTAATCCTGCTCGTTGCATTGCTGGCACTCAGTCTTGTGCTGCTCGTGTCCGTGCGGAACCGGGCCGTGCTGCTCTCCGAGCAGAACGCTGCGAACGAGAACGAGAAAAAGATCGTTTACGACTTTCTGGATCGCATCGGCCAGAACGTGACGAGCGGCGCCGACGTGGATCAGACCATCGAAATGATCGTGACGTTCGCGCAGGAGGCGACGAAGGCGGACGCGGCGGGATTGTTCATCCGCGATGCCGCCGGTGTTTACCGCCCGCGCGTGATCAAGGGCCTGTTTCCTCCGCTCCATCGCTCCGCCGCTGCGGACAAGCTGCTCGCGAAACGGAAGTACATCGCGGACAAGGTGATGAAGGAAACCTTCATGGCCGGTGATGGGGTGCTGGGCGTGGTCGCGAAGACCGGCCAGCAACTGCTGATCATCGACGCCAGCACGGACGAACGCATCCCCGACGTTGAAAACACCGGCGTTGAAATCAACGACCTGATCATCACGCCGCTGACGGTGCGTGGCGAAATCACCGGCGTGCTTGCGGTGGTCAACAAAGTGGGGGGCGAACGCTTCAACGCGGCGGACGCCAGCATCGCCGCGGCCATCGCCGATCAGGCGGCGGTGACCTACGACTTGGTAAAACTTTACAAGGTGAAGGCGGAACAGCAGCGGCTGGAGCAGGAACTGGCGCTCGCCCGCGCGTTCCAGGCGATCCTGATTCCAACGCAGACGCCTGATTTGGAAAAGGTTGCCATCACGGGATTCTATCGCTCCGCGCTGGAGGTCGGCGGCGACTACTTCGACTACATCCCCATCGACGACACCCATCTGGGGATCGCCGTGGCGGACGTTTCCGGGAAGGGAATCCCGGGGGCGCTGGTGATGTCCATGGTGCGGGCGACTTTGCGCGCAGAGGCGCGACTTTCGCTATCCCCCAAGCAGGTCCTGCAGCGGGTTAACGACCAAACCGCCCAGGACACCCGTGACAGCGTCTTTATCACGATGACCTACGGGGTGCTGGACACGGAGACGGGCATTTTTCGCTTCTGCCGGGCGGGGCATGAGCCAATTCTCTGTTGCAGTAAGGACCTCAGAAGCGTCAAATCATACTTGCCGGAAGGGATCGCCTTGGGAATCGTGGCCGGGGAAACCTTCGGGGTGACGCAGGAGATGGAAATTGATTTGGCACAAGAACAATCCGTGGTTTTGTACACGGATGGCGTGATCGAGGCGGTGAACGGGGCGGGCGAAGAGTACGGCGAAAGGCGGTTCCACGAGGCTTTGGCAAGCCACTCCGAGCAGGAACCGCGAAAAATAATCGATGAAGTGATCCACGACATCGAGAAATTCACTAGCGGGCTCCCCCAACACGACGACATAACACTGTTCATTGTGAGTTGGAAGCCCGCAGTACAGGGCAACGGGATCGACCAACTGGTTCATGCAGCCGCAGGCCGCGGCTGAGGATTTGAAGGAGACTTCCACTTGAAGAATTACGAGTTGATTGTTCACCCCGTCGAAAATGGAACACATCTGCGACGGTCGGAAATTGTGGGATGCCTGGACAGCCACACCGTGATCGAATTCGAAAAGCAGTTCGATGACCTGCTGGCGGACGGCACGGCAACGGTGTTGCTGAATCTGGAAAAGCTTTCCTACATTTCCAGCGCGGGCATCAGCGCACTGATGGGGCTGACACACCGCCTGCGCCAGAACGAGGGGGAGCTGTACCTCCTGAAGCCGACCGAAAAAGTCCAGCGCGTGTTTCGCACGCTGGGCTTCACCAACATCTTCCGCATCGTGGAGGATGAAACCCAACTGAAGGTCGCGCAGCGCGATTAGCTGAATCCCGCCGCAATTCCCGCCATCGAGAGGACAAACGATGAGCGCCGAAAAGCAGGAACCGCGTCTGGATACGTTGGACGTTGAAATTCAGTGCCCCGTCAAGACGCGGGTGTTGGGAGTCATGCGCGCCTTCGCCTCCTCCGTCGCCGAACAAATGGGATTCGATGACGAAGCCCGCGACCAGATTGAAATGGCCGTCGATGAAGCGTGCGCAAACGTCGTGCGGCACGCGTACAAGCATCTGGGCGTTTCGCCCGACCTGCCGGCGGATGAACGCCGGAACGAATTGCTGGCCGACTGCAACTTCAAGATGCGCGTGGCCTTCAGCAATGAACTGCTGGAAATCACCATCACCGACCATGGCATTGGCGTGGACAACAAGCCGCCGGGCGCGAACTCCGTGGAGGAGTTTGAGTCGCGCGGTGGACACGGCGGCCTTGGTGTGTTCATCATTCGCAACTTCATGGACGAGGCGGAGTACGAGACGATGGCCGAAGGCGGCACAAAATTGGTCATGAGAAAATACCTGCGCCCCGCCGGAGCATCCGCAGAATAGCCATCATGTCGATCAAGCCAGACGAAGAATACGTCCCGGAAGTCGTGTCGCCTTCCGAGGACTCCCTCAGACGAATCAAAAACCTGATCGCCTGGGTGACGCGCGTGACCACAGGCCTGAGCGCGGCGGAAACGCTCGACGATCTCTATTCGATCATCATGGCCGCCATCATCTCCCCCACGGGGCTGGCCTATTCGCGGGCGATCCTTTTCCAATGCGACGAGAAGGGTGAGGCCCTGCGCGGCCGCCA
>JADZDZ010000044.1 GCA_020850785.1 Candidatus Sumerlaeota bacterium
CAGAGCATGATTCAGGGGAGCGCATCGACGCTGCCGGCGGTGCTGCTGATGGTGGGGATCGGCATCCTTATCACGGCGGTGCAGGGGCCGAAGGGATGGTCGGACGCGAACGGCGGAAACGTGTGGCCCGTGATCGCGGGAATAAAGCCGTACTTCGCAATGCTGCCGAACACGAGGCTGGGCTACGTGGTGATCTTCACGGTGTGCGCGCCGCTGGCGCTGTACCGCGGGCCGCTGAACACCTGGGGACTCGGTTTTGGCATGGCGACGCTGCTGATTTCCGGTGCCGGATACCCGGCGGCGGCGGTGATGGGAATGCTGATGACCGTTGGGCAGATTCAGGGGGTGTGTGATCCGACGAACACGGCGAATGTGTGGCTGGCAAATGAGCTGCGCGTGGACGTGATGTCGCTCATGTGGCGCACGATTCCCTACATCTGGGTGATGGGAATCATGGGATTGATCATCTCCGCGTTTGTGTTCATGTGACGATGAGCGACGCGACGACTTCGCAATCACGCCGCATCAAGATCGGCATCGACGTTGGCGGAACGTTCACGCACGCGGTGGCGGTGGACATCGCAACGATGGACCTTGTGGGGAAGGCTGTCGTGCCGACGACGCACTACGCGAAGGAGGGCGTGGCGCGCGGCGTCGTGGAATCGATGCAGAAGCTGCTGGAGAAGACGGGCATCTCCCCCGCCGACGTGATCCTGATCGCGCATTCCACGACGCAGGCGACGAATGCGCTGCTGGAGGGGGACGTGGCGAAGGTGGGCATCATCGGCATGTCCACGGGGCCGGGCGCGATCCGCGCGCGCATGGAAAGCAACACGGGAGACATTGAGCTGGCCGCGGGGAAATTCCTGCACACGTGTTACCGGTTCATCGACACGGCGAAGGATTTCAACGACGACACGATTCGCCGCATGGTGCGCGAGTTGATGGAGGAGGGCGCGCAGGCGCTGGTTTCAAGCGAATCATTCGGCGTGGACAATCCGCAGCGCGAACTGCGCGTGGCGGAAATCGCGGCGGAGATGGGCCTCGCGGCGTGCGCCAGCAGTTCGCTGTCGCAACTGTACGGCCTTCGCGTTCGCACGCGCACGGCGGTGATCAACGCGTCCATGCTGCCGAAGATGCTGGAAACGGCAAACATGACGGAGAAGGCGGTGCGCGAAAGCGGCATCGACGTGCCGTTGATGGTGATGCGTTCCGACGGCGGCATCATGGACATCGAGGCGATGCGTCGGCGCCCGATCCTGACGATGCTCTCCGGGCCCGCGGCGGGCGTCGCGGCGGCGCTGATGTATGAACGCATTTCCGACGGCACGATGATCGAGGTGGGCGGAACATCCTCCGACATTTGCGTGATCAAGAATGGGCGTCCCATCGTGACGCATGGCGAGATTGGCGGCTACCGGCTCTTCATCAAGACGCTGGATGTGCGCACCGTGGGAATCGCCGGCGGTTCCGTGCCGCGCATCAAGGGGGGGAAGGTGATCGACGTCGGCCCCCGCAGCGCCCACATCGCGAAGCTGGGCTACGAGGCCTTCGCAAAGGACGTGCAGAGCGTCGAGCCGGTGAACATCCAGCCGAAACCGGAGGACCCGAAGGACTACCTGGCGCTGAAGTTGAACGGCGAGGCGGAACCTTCGGTGACGATTACGCCCACCGGCGCGGCGAACGTGCTGGGGCTGGCAACGGGCTACGGCCGCGGTAACATGGACAGCATCACGAAGTGCTTCGAGGTGGTGGGAAAAACCGTGGGCATGGACGCGAAGAAGCTGGCGGATCGCCTGCTCGACATCAGCACGCGAAAGGTGATTCCCGTCGTGCGCGCGATGCTGAGCGAGCACAAGCTGCTGGGGCGCCAGATCACCTTCGTCGGCGGCGGCGGCGGTGCGGAGGCGATTGTGCCCTACACGGCGCAGAAGATGAAGCTGGAGCATCGCATCGCGAAGAACAACGAGGTCATCTCCGCCATCGGCGTCGCGCTGGGAATCATTCAGGACACCGTTGAGCGCACCATGATGAACCCCGGCGAGGCGGACCTGGTGCAGATTCGCCGCGAGGCGTTTGAGTCGGTGCTGCGCATGGGCGCGGATGCCAGTTCCATCGAGGTGATCGTGGAGGTCGATCGGCAGACGAAGCGCGTGAGCGCCACCGCGCGCGGCACGCCGGAGCTTCGCACGCGGCTGCTGGGCGGCAAGCTTCCCACGGATGATGAGCTGCGCGCGAAGGCGGCAAAGACGGCGCGCATGGATGCAGCGCGGATGAATCGCCTGAACGAGGACGGCTGGATGTGCGTCTACAGCGGCGAACGCGAACGCAAACTTCTGGGCCTTTTCACGATGATCGACACCCCCGTGATCGTGATCGACCGCGAAGGGATCGTGCGGCTTCAGGTGCCGGACGCGCGCGTGGACCTCGTCACCGCGGCGGAGCTTGAAGGCACGATGCAGAAGCTGATCGACAACTACACAACCTACGGCGATGCGGGCATGGTGCCGCCGGACATTTACCTCGTGAAGCCGGGGCAAATCGCGGACCTCACGGGTCTGCTGGAAGGCCCCCAGATGGTGAGCGTCGCGCGCGTTGAAACGCAGTCGATGCTTCCCGGCGAAAAAGTTGCGGTGGTGTGCAGCAGGAAGGGATAGGATTGGGGTTGAACATCGCCTTGAATTCCCCAATCATGCGCCCATGAGCCTTCACAAGCCAATCATCGAATTCGACGCGGTCATTGATTCCGCCAAGACGATTCGCATCCCCGCCGACATACCGAATGGGAAGGCGCACATTACGATTTCCATGGCCGCAGAGGGGGAAGGAAGCGGGCAGGGGATTCTCGAACTTCTGGATCGCTGGGAAAAGGAACGCGACCCAGCAGAACCACGCCGCACCAAGGAAGAAATCGATGACTACATTCGTCGAATGCGCGATGAATGGAACTAACCAGTGAAGGTTTATCTGGATAGCTGCATCGTCATATATCACGTCGAGATGAATCCGGATGCGATGAGTTTTGGACAAACGATCTGCGGCTTTCAAAAGTTACCGACAGGATCAAAATTCGCGTTCCGTTTTGAAATCAACGCGCTTTCCTCTTTGCTCCCGACACGCGGGCGCGGGATGCTCCTCACATCCCAGCGAGGTAACAGTGCCCATGGCCAATTCGACAGTGACGATGGAAACGAGCAAGGGGACGATGAAGTTCCGCCTGTTCGATGACAAGGTTCCCAATACGACGAAGAATTTCAAGGACCTCATCAAGAAGGGTTTTTACAACAACCTGATCTTTCACCGCGTGATCAAGAATTTCATGATTCAGGGCGGCTGCCCGGAGGGCTCCGGTCGCGGCGGACCCGGCTACAAGTTCGCCGACGAGTTCCATCCCACCCTGAAGCACGACAAACCGGGCCTGCTTTCCATGGCCAACGCGGGGCCGAACACCAACGGCTCGCAGTTCTTCGTGACGACGGTTCCGACGCCGTGGCTCGACAACAAGCATGCAATTTTCGGCGAGTTGATCGAAGGTGCGGAGGTTTTGAAGGCGATTGAAACGACGCCGACCGGCCCCGGCGACCGCCCCGTTGAGGAAGTGAAGATGAAAAAGGTGACGGTCGAGGAAGGCTGAGCGACGTCGCTGCGCGTGCAATACGACTACATCATCGTTGGCGCGGGCTTCTTCGGCGCCGTCTTCGCCCAGCAGGCGAAGGAGGCCGGAAAGTCCGTGCTTGTCGTCGACCGGCGCCATCACATCGGCGGCAACTGCTACTCGGAAAATTTCGAGGACACCAACATCGTCGTGCACCTTTACGGCACGCACATCTTCCACACCAACAACGAGGAAATCTGGCGCTACATCAATCGTTTCACGGAGTTCAACCGCTACCAGCATCGCGTGCTCACGACGCACAGGGATCGTGTGTACGCGATGCCGATCAATCTGGGGACGATCAACCAGTTCTACAACCTGAACCTGAAACCGCACGAGGTGGAGGCGTTCCTCGAAACAAAGCGCGAGAAGATCGCGCAGCCGCAGAACTTCGAGGAACGCGCGCTGAGCGTGGTGGGCCGCGACCTTTACGAAGCCTTCTTCAAGGGCTACACGATGAAGCAGTGGGCGCGCGATCCGAGGGAGCTTCCCGCCAGCGTCTTCGCGCGGCTCCCCTTCCGCACCACGTTCCACGACTCCTACTTTGACGACAAGTACCAGGGCATTCCGCTGGGAGGCTACACCCCGATCTTCCAGCGGATGCTGGAAGGCATTCCCGTGGAACTTGGCGTTGATTATTTCGCCGACCGCGAGGCGCTCAACAAGCGCGGCCGCACAGTTGTCTATACAGGCGCAATTGACCAGTACTTCAACTATCAACACGGAAGGTTGAACTGGCGCAGCGTGCGCTTCGAAACCGAACGCATCGCGCGCGAGGATTATCAGGGGACCAGCGTGATGAACTACGCGGACACAGATGTTCCCTTCACGCGCATCCACGAACCGAAGCACCTGCACCTTGAAAAAACCCACACGCCAAACACCACGGTCATCGTGAGGGAGTTTTCATTGATGGATAACGAGCGCCCCTACTATCCCGTGAACGCGGAGGAGGATCGCGCAACGCTGGCGAAATACCAGGCTCTTGCCGAACAGGAAAAGAACGTGATCTTTGGAGGCAGGCTGGCGGAATACAAGTACTACGACATGCATCAGGTGATTGGCAGCGCGCTTCAGAAAGCACGGCGTGCTTTGGCCCCTTAATAATCTTTAAATAAATATTAAAATGGCGTTGACCTTCGCTCAGCACAACGTCAGACACGCGGTCGCACGATCAATGAAGGGCTTCATTGTTGTTAAGCACCGGGGCATTCCCTCTGCTGTAGTTGGACTGTGGGAATCATAGTTGATCGAAGGCAACATTCCACCTCCAACAAAGGGAGAGCGTTTCATGCCGACAGGTACCGTCAAATGGTTCAATGATGCAAAGGGCTTCGGATTCATTTCACCCGATGATCAGGGTGCCGACCTTTTCGTTCATCATTCCGCAATCAACATGGAAGGCTTCCGCACATTGAAGGAAGGCCAGCGCGTTCAGTTTGAGGCCGTTGATGGCCCCAAGGGGAAGCAGGCCAACAATGTGCAGGCGGTGAAGTAACACCTCATCGCACACCACCAGCACTGCGAGGCAACAAGGCTCCGGGTAATTCACCGGGGCCTTTCTTTAATTGCTGTCCGCGGGCTGATCCGGCGTTCTTCAAAAAAAAATCGCCGGTGAATTCCTCCACCGGCGACTGCATTTGTTCCTGCGTTTGTGGGCTTGTCAGCCCTTCTTTTGCTCCGTGGTTTCCGGCGCGGCGCTGACCGCTTCCGCCACCTGCGGCGGGAAGGGGCGCACCAAGTGGAAATGCTGCAACTCCTCCGCCCAGTTGTCGAGGATGCGGCGCGCCACCTCTGAATCCGTTTTCTCAAGGTGCGCGGTGATCATCACCTTCAGCGTGTGAACGTCCTTCTCGTCGGTGACACGGACGATCTCGATCAGTTCCTTGTTGTAGCGCCCCTCGAACGTCTTGTTCCGGTCGTACACGAAGGCGCGACCGCCGGTCATGCCCGCGCCAAAGTTCCGCCCCGTGTCGCCAAGAACCACCACAAGGCCGCCGGTCCTGTATTCGCAGCCGTGTTCGCCAACGCCCTCCACGACCGCTTTTGCGCCCGACAGGCGCACACCGAAGCGCTCGCCCGCGCGGCCGCAAACGAACAGCGATCCGCCCGTGGCACCGTAAAGGCACGTGTTGCCAACGATGGAGTTCTCCTCCGGCTTGAAGCCCGCATCCGTCGGCGGCATGACAACAATCTCGCCGCCAGCCATGGCCTTGCCGACGTAGTCATTCGCTTCGCCGACCAAACGCAGGCGCATGCCGTGCACGTTGAAGGCGCCGAAGCTCTGCCCCGCAGTGCCCGTGAAGTTCACTTCGATTTCCGCATCGGCGAGACCCGCGTCGCCGTGAAGGAATGCGATTTCACCCGCCAGTTTGCCGCCGACGGTGCGATCAGTGTTTGTCAGTTCCGCCTTCAGCGTCACATGGCCTTTGCGCTGGCGGATGATTTCCTGCGCATCCTGAATCAGCGTGTCGTCCACGTTGTTGTGCATCTGGGAGTTGTTGTTGCGCGGGCGGATGCGGCGCTGGGCGCGCTTGCGATCGGGATCGACCACCGCCAGCATCGGCGTCAGGTCCAGCGTCGTGCTGCGCGCGCAATCGGGGCGATGAATCTGCTTCAGCAGATCAACACGACCGATCAGCTCATTCAGGTTGTCGTAGCCAAGCTTCGCCATCAACTCACGAATGTCCTGCGCAAGGAACTGGAAGTATTGGATCAGGTGTTCGGGCGTGCCGGTGTATTTGTCGCGCAGTTCCCGCTTCTGCGAGGCAATGCCAACGGGGCAGGTGTTCAGGTGGCACTGGCGCGCCATTACGCAGCCCGTGGCGACCAACGCCGCAGTTCCAAAGATGTATTCCTCCGCGCCGAGCAACGCCGCGATCAGCACATCGCGCCCCGTGCGCAGCCCACCGTCCGCGCGCAGCGTCACGTGACCGCGCATGTTGTTCAGCACCAACACCTGATGCGCTTCCGCAAGACCCAGTTCCCAGGCGCTGCCCGCGTGTTTGATGGACGACAATGGGGAGGCACCCGTTCCGCCTTCATGGCCGGAAATGTGGATGATGTCCGCGGAGGCTTTTGCGACGCCGGCGGCAATGGTGCCGACGCCCGCTTCCGCCACCAGTTTCACGCTGATGCGCGCGCGCGGGTTCACCGTCTTCAAGTCTGCGATAAGCTGCGCAAGGTCTTCGATGGAGTAAATGTCATGGTGTGGCGGCGGTGAAATCAGTGTGACACCGGCGATGGAATGGCGGATGCGCGCGATTTCCTCGCTCACCTTGATACCGGGAATCTGGCCCCCTTCACCGGGCTTCGATCCCTGCGCCATCTTGATCTCCAGAACCTTGGCGCTTGCCAGATATTCCGGCGTGACGCCAAAGCGCGCGGAGGCCACCTGCTTGATGGCGCTGTTTCGGAAGTCGCCGTTTTCATCGGGGCGGTAGCGCACGGGGTCCTCGCCACCCTCGCCGCTGTTCGACTTCC
>JADZDZ010000045.1 GCA_020850785.1 Candidatus Sumerlaeota bacterium
GCGTCGCTGCTGCGGGAAGGCGGCAGCGCGGCGATCGAGGAAGGGGACCTTCCACAGGCTCTCAGCGATGCAGACAAGGCTGTCCTCATTGACGGCAGCGACGAAAGGAATTGGGAGCTTCGTGCATTCGTCCGCGAACAACTGGGCAGGCCCGACGCGCTTCCGGACTGGGAGCGCGCCCTTGCGCTGAACCCCCACTCCGCGCGGCTGCACGAGGCGCTGGCGCGGTATCATGCGCGGCGAGGCAACCTGACACGTGCCATCGAGCTTCAGCGGCAGGCGATCAGCCTTCACCCCCTCGATGCCAACCACCAATTTACGCTGGCGGAATTTTACCTGCAGGCAGGGGACGCAAAGCGGGCGCGTGAAACGTTCGATGCCACAGCGAAATTGCTGCTCCCGACGAAGGAGGAGGCGAGGCGGCGGGAGAGCTTGGGGAAGCAGATAGAAGCTATGGAAAACAAATGAGGCGGGGACATGGCCCCCGCCTCATTTCAAGCGGACATTTTGTGCCCTGAAGGTTCGCTTACTCGAAGGCTGACCAATTGGCGACGCCAGAAGCCGGGGACGTCACCTCCGCCCAGGTTGTGCCCACGCGGGCAAAGTCGACGTTCACCTTGGCGCCGTTCGCAGCGTTGCCCTGACGGAAGCCGATTCGGCCAATTGCACCGCCGGTATCAGCGATGTCCTGATTCGAATTGGCTGCCCCGTTTGTCGTGGTCACGGTGGGGGTGCCGGGCTCAACGGCGGGAATGGGAGCGGGATCCAGGAAGACAAACACATCTGCCCTGTCATTGCCCGCAGTTCCCGTTGGAATGGTGCTGGGGACTTCGGTGAGCTTCACAACGATCAATGCGGTTGTGTTCTGAGGAATAGCTGTCGAGCCATAAACCACGGTGTCGGCGCTTCCCCAACGAATGCCCACTTTTGCGCTTGTTGCAACGGTGTCCTGTCCGAGGAAAAGGCGACCACGAAATGCCGTGCCGCTGGCGGCGGTGCCACCAGTAAAATGCGCAAGATAGTCACCGGTGGTGCTTCCGGTATCCGTTCCGTCGTGCTGAAGCAGGAATGAATAGTAGTAGGTGTTTCCATCGGCGACCGGCAGGGTGGCCGCAAAGCTCTTTCCAACATCCTGTCCCGCGTCGCTCAGGAAGACTTTGTTGCCAGTGGCCACAGTTGAATAGCCCGTATAGGTGAGGGAGCCGGCGACGACGCCAACATTGGGGGATGATGCGCCGCCTGATTGATCCCAGCTGTTTTGACCCGCCAAATCCGCGATGGTAAGTGCGTCGAAATTGTCATCGGGGATCGGCTGTGTGGCGAACGCTGTCCCGGTGATCGCGACGATTCCCGCCGCCATTGCCAATGATTTCTTCATCATTCCGTCTCCTTCAAATTTTCCACTCTTCCAAAAATCGGGCTCTGAACCAGCTTGAAAGATGTGGCCTGCAAATGGTGCATCGCGTCCAGTTGCGGTGTCAGATTAACCGTCAACCGGTCAGGGTAAAGCAGTAACGGACCAAAATACAAGACATTTCGCCTCGATTCGTAAACCGATTTCGGGAAATCGGGGGCCGGGGGGCGGCCCGGCCCCCGATAATTATTTTCCGGCGACCAGTTTGGCCACCTTCGTTCCCACGGCATCGGTTCCAATGCCCATCTGGTTCACGCCAAGGCCGGGCAGTTCGCCCGCGACTTTCTCCACGGCAGCGTCGATGGCGGTGGCCGCCTTCTTTTCGCCAAGGTGGTCGAGCATCATCGCGCCGGCGCGGATGCAGGCGAGCGGGTTGATGACGTTGAGGCCCGTGAACTGCGGGGCGGTGCCGCCGACCGGCTCGAACATGGAGACGCCGTTGGGGTTGATGTTGCCGGACGCGGCGACGCCGAGTCCGCCCTGAATGATGCCACCAACGTCGGTGATGATGTCGCCGAACATGTTGTCGGTCACGATCACGTCGTAAACTTCCGGCTGATCGATCATGTACATGCAGCAGGCATCGACGTGATGATAGGCGGTCTTCACGGTCTGATATTCCTTCGCGATGTCATTGAAGGCGCGCGTCCACAGGTCAAATGCGTAGGTGAGCACGTTGTTCTTGCCAACGAGGTGAAGCTGCTTGCGCTTGCGCGTTTTCGCGACCTCGAAGGCGTAGCGGATGCAGCGCTCCACGCCCTTGCGGGTGTTCACGCTGGTCTGGATGGCGACTTCATCGGGCGTCCCCTTCTTCAGGATGCCGCCGCTGCCGGCGTAGAGGCCTTCGGTGTTTTCGCGCACGACAACAAAGTCGATGTGCTCCGCGCCCTTGCGCGACAGGGCTGACTTCACGCCGGGGAACAGCTTGCAGGGGCGCAGGTTGATGTATTGATCGAGCACGAAGCGCATTTTGAGGAGGATGTCGCGCTCCAGAATGCCGGGAGGAAATTCGGGGCTGCCGAGGGCGGAGAGGTAGATCGCCTGAAAGGTCTTCAACTCCTCGATGGTCTTGTCCGACAGGGTCTCACCGGTGCGCTTGTAGCGGACACCACCGAGGTCGAACTCCTTTGTTTTCAGCGCGAAGCCGAACTTCTTCGAGGCGGCCTTCAGCACCTTGAGGCCCTCGCGCATGACTTCGGGACCTGTGCCATCGCCGGGAAGAACGGCGATCTTGTATGTTTTCATGGGATGCTCCAAAACGGGCGGGTTGAAATTGATCGGGCCGCATTCAACGCATCGGGAAATGTGGCGCAATGAGGTTTAATTCTTGCTCTGTGGGCGGACATCGCGCACTCACTCCGCGAGGTTTTCGGAATGGCATTACTCGGCGCAGCGCTCTCGCACGCAGAAATCCCTATTTTTTTGCTCAGCCTCGCGGCGCTGCTGGGGTTGGCACGGCTGTTTGGCGAGGTGGCCAAAATGTTCCGCCAGCCCGCCGTGTTGGGGGAAATTCTGGCGGGAATTGTTCTGGGGCCGACGGTCCTTGGCACATTCGCTCCGGAATGGTTCGCGGCGTTGTTCCCGAAGGGGGGCGCGGTGGAGACCGGCCTCTCCGTGATCATGACCCTTTCAGTGATCTTCTTCCTGTTGGTTGCGGGAATGGAAGTCGATCTGTCGATGGCATGGCGTTCGGGGCGCACGTCGTTCATCGTCTCCATCACGGGCATCATCATTCCATTCGCGTCGGGATTTGCGCTGGCGTTCGCGGTGCCGGAATTCATGCACATTCCTGCGGGGATCGATCCGCTGGTTTTCGCGCTCTTCTTCGGAACGGCACTCAGCATTACGGCGCTGCCTGTCATCTCGAAGATATTGATGGATCTGAACCTGTTCCGCACCGACATCGGCGTGATCATCGTGGCGGCGGCCATCGTGAATGATCTGGTGGGATGGCTTCTGTTTGCGGTGATTTGCAGCATGATTGGCATCGGCGGAAGGGACCCCGCAGACATTGGAAGGACCATCGCCGGGACGCTTGTCTTCGTGGGTGTGATGTTGACGGTGGGGCGCGCGCTGCTGCACCGGCTGCTCCCTTGGCTGCAGGCGAACATCAGCCGTCGGTCCGGCGTGATGGGCTTTGCGATGGTGGGAGCGCTGCTCTGCGCGGCGCTCACGGAATGGATCGGCATTCATGCGATCTTTGGCAGCTTCATCTTCGGCGTGGCGCTGGGTGATTCGCGGCACCTGAAGGAGAAGATTCGCGCGTCGTTCGACCAGTTCATCTCCTCGGTGTTTGCGCCGCTGTTCTTTGCGGGCCTTGGCCTGAAGGTGAATTTCGTGCAGAACCTTGACGTGGCGCTGGTGCTGGCCGTCCTCGCGGTGGCGACGGTTGGGAAGATCGTGGGCTGCGGCTATGGCGCGGTGCTGGGCGGAGTGCAGCGCAGGGCGGCGCTGGCGGTGGGCTTTGGCATGAACGCGCGCGGAGCGATGGAAATCATCCTTGGGGCGCTGGCGTTGCAGGCGGGTGTGATCGAGGAGAAATTGTTCGTGGCGCTGGTGATCATGGCACTGCTCACGTCCATGATCAGCGGCACGTGCATGCAGAAGTTGCTGGCGAGAAAGCGCGAGCTGAACTTTGCGGAACTGTTGTCGGCGAACCTCTTCAAGTTGCATCTGGCGGGAAGAACGCGGGAGGAGGTCATCGCCGAATTGTCGGAGCTTGCGGCGGTGCGCATCAAGGTATCGGCAGCGGTCATCACCGCATCGGTGCTGGAGCGCGAGGCCGTCGTTCCCACGGGGATCGGCAACCGCGTGGCGGTGCCGCACGCGCGGATGGAGGGCCTCACGAAGTCCTATGTCGTGGTGGGGATGTCGGAAAGCGGTGTCGATTTTGACGCGCCCGACGGCGAGGCGGCGCGCATTGTCTTTCTCGTCCTCACGCCGGAGAAGGACACCGCGGCGCACCTGCAGATTCTTGCGGGAATTGCGAAGGCCGCCAATGAGGCGTCCGTCGCGGATGATCTTTCCCATGCAACGAACTACAGCGAAGTCGTCTCCGCACTGCGCAACGTTGAGGAGTCGCACTGAGGCGAAGGCGCAGACGCCGGTGCTTCAGTAATTCCACTCAAGCGTCCCCTCTTTTTCGCATTCATTTATGGGCATGGTCCTCGGCTTGAGAAATTGGCTTCGTAAAAGCCAAGTTCCTGAAAGGAGGGAGCCGCGTCGGTGGGGGATCGTTTTGCGATCCCTGTTTCGTTACGCTTCCATTCTGCGTGCAAGAAGGAAGGCGGTTTCCATCGCCTGTTCGTAATTGAGGCGCGGATCGCAGAGCGATTGGTAGGCGATGTCCAGATCGTTCTCCTTCAGGCCTGATGCGCCGCCAAGGCATTCGGTCACGTTTTCCGCGGTCAGTTCCAAGTGAATGCCGCCAAGGATTGACTGCAATGATTCGTGAACCTCGATCGTGTCGATCAGTTCGCTTTGAATCGCGTCAACGTGGCGTGTCTTCTTGCCGGTAGAGGTGGAAACCGTGTTGCCGTGCATGGGGTCGCAAATCCAAACGGGTTGGCGTTTGGCGTTGCGCATCGCTTCGATCAGCGGCGGAAGAACGGTTTTTGGTTTTCCCTGACCGAAGCGGCAAATGAGCACAAGGCGCCCCGGTTCGCGCGCGGGATCAATGGTGTCGGCGATGCCGAGCAGGTCCTGCGCGGTGGTCTTCGGTCCGATCTTTACTCCGACGGGGTTACGGATGCCGCGGAAGAATTCGATGTGTGCGCCGTCAAGCTGGCGCGTGCGTTCGCCGATCCATGGCAGGTGGCAACCAAGGTTGTAGTAGCCGCTTCTGCGCGGAACTTTTCGCGTCAATGCGCTTTCGTAGGGAAGGCTCAGGCCCTCGTGGCTTGTGTAGAAATCGACGCTGCACACCTTGTCAACGGGCTGGCCGGCGATGATTTCCATCACCTCGATGGCATTGCCGATGTTGTTCACGCGCGTCAGGTAGGCGGCGCGCAGTTCGGGCGTCATGCCCGCCTTGTCGAGGAAGTTGAGGTCCCAGTATTCGGGATGATGAAGGTCCGCAAAACCACCATCGACGAGCGCGCGGACAAAATTGAGCGCCATCGCGGAGTGGTAGTACGCAAGCAGGAGGCGCTGTGGATCGGGCGCGCGCTCCGTTTCGTTGAACTTCGGGCCGTTGATCAAATCGCCGTAGTAGGACAGCAGTGTCTTGCCGTTGATCGTTTCCATCGGCGAGGAGCGCGGCTTCGCGTATTGGCCGGCGATGCGACCGATGCGCACGATGGGGCGCTTGAGGCCGTCGGTGAGAAGCAGGCTCATCTGAAGAAGAATCTTCAGCTTGTTGGTGATGTATGCGGGCGTGCATTCGCCGAAGGTCTCGGCGCAATCACCCGCCTGAAGCACGAAGCGTTTGCCAACGGCTGCGTCTGCCAACTGGCTGCGCAGGCGTTCGATTTCCCAACTGGTGACGAGCGGCGGCAGTGCGCCCAGTTTTTCCGAGGCGGCTTCCAGCGCGGCGCCATCCGCATACTCCGGCGCCTGCGCGATGGGGCGCGACTTCCAGGACTTCGGCGTCCAGTCGGCGGGAGTGGTGGTGGCTGCTGCGAGGGTGCTTTCGGGACTCAAGGAAGGAAACTTTCAGGTTCTAATGGGAATTTGCGGCGGGTCAAAAACGGCCCAGCAACGCAGGGCGCAACGATCATGCTTAGCCCGCCATTCATTGCAAAGCCCAAATTCGCCGCAACTTTCGCGGAGGGGCCTCCGCCGTGGAGCGCGTTTATCGATTTTGAGCGAATCTTTTTCGTAAGTCCCCTACGCGAACGATTCGGGAGCGCGGGGAAGCGTCTCGCCGCCGGGTAGGCCCGTCGCGGCCATCACATGGTCGCGGGCGCGGGCGGCGATTTGCTTGCGGTCACCGCTGTTGGGGGGAATCGCTTCCATGAAGGTAATCGTCGCGGTCAGCGTTCCGCTCACGGCGAAAAACCTCCACGCATGAGGGCCGAAGTCGTGCGCCTTCTTCCAGTAGGCGACCTTCTCCGCGAGATCAATCCGCGGGTCGGAACTGGTCCACACGAGGGCAACGGGAACAACGGCGGCCTGCGCATCAAGTGCGGACTGCACGACGGTTGTCCGAAAGGGGAGCAC
>JADZDZ010000046.1 GCA_020850785.1 Candidatus Sumerlaeota bacterium
GTGGAATACCACATCCTGCCACAGCAGCATCAGCGGGCCATGCAGGATCGGCTGATAGAGGTAGTCAAACTTCTTGTAAAGGTTCTCATAGGTGTAAGTAATGAAAAGCGTCTCATCGTGCATCAGGGACTTGTAGCCAAGGTCCCACAACCGCAGGTAGCAACAGAGCGCGAGCAGCGAAAAGAAGATCACGATGCGATACATGCGACGGAAAGGGTCCGCCGCAAACTCGCTTTGAGTGTCACGAAGGGTCGCGTCAATCATCAGTCACGCGCCCGTGGGAAGTCGCCGGGGACTTCATAGACATATGTCGGCAGCGCGTCGGCTCCCACCTCCTTGTCATTCGTGCCAGCCGGGAACACCTCCTTGAACTTCCATTTCCGGAAACGCTCATCTGTGGTTGCGCCGTACTTCTTCCGCTCCAGATCGCCCACCACGACGTAACGAATCCCGTAGCGCGCAAACAGCGCACGAACACGCGCTTCGTCGGCGGAGGTGTACATTTCCTCCACATGGCGGATCATCGCATCCATGACGAGTTGCACGTTGATGTCCTGCTGCTCCACGATCCGGCGAAGTCGGTAAAGGTCCATCAGCGTCGCCTGCGGAAACAGTTTCCGAAGCATCGCAAGCCGCTGCCCGCCACCGGCGAAGCGCAGCTTCACCTGCACGCCCGAAGTCAGCACGTCATCGGGAACCGTCATCACCGCCGCGAAGGATTGATTCAAATCCTGAAGGCCCTTCACTTCGTTCTGATAGTCCGCCTTCTGCGGGGCCGGTGCGGGAGCCGCGCGGCCGCGCCATTGATGCTCATGGTGCCCCCAGCCAACGACCGTGGGAAGCCCGCTGCCGGTGGACATGCGGCCCACCTGGGAATACGGGTCCTCGCCGCTCCGTTCCAGAATCATCGTCCCCTTCTTCACATTCTTCTCCAGCCAGGTGAAGGCTTCGTAGTCAGCACGATAAGCGGGATACTCACGCAGGTGCGCGACTGCGTCCAACGTGCGATCCATGAAGATGTTGCGGAAGGGCTGTCGCGATTCCGACATGCCCGCCATGGGCCAATGGAAGAACTCGCGCGTGCGCGAGGCGGTGGCCGCGACGGGGTAGTGCATTCCAAGGATCAGGACGATCACCGCAGCAACCAACGCGGGCCACGCGGCGATGGTGCGGGAGGCCTCCGAGGCAACGGCGTTTGCGATCCGCCCCGGCTGCCGGCGCGTGTAGGCGAGCGCGCACACGAGCAGCACGAAGGTGCAGGGAATCCATATCGCGTAGAACCATCCCATCGCCAGCACGCGCGGGAAAATCTTCTGGAAGAACAGCGTCGCCGCGACGCCAAAAAGGCCTGCATAAATGTAGATGTCCGCGGAAAAAATCACCTGCGTCGGCGAGCGGTCGCGGAACCGGAAGCGCGCAAGCCCCTCCTTCAGGGCGACGGTCATGCCGCCGGCGAACATCGCCCAAAGCGGATAGTAAATCTTGAACGGCGTGTTGTAGCGTTCGTAGTTTCCACTGTAATCATCGTTGAAGTGAAGCGCCTCCACAAACCACGTCCAGAAGAACGCCACGGAGAGGAAAACCCATGCGGCACTTTCCGCGCGACTGCGGAACTGCATGGCGAAGTAGAAGGCGAGCACCACCATCGCGAGCGAAATCGGCCCCACCCAGAAGCCCAGATAATCGCGCGTAAAACCGAGCACCGCCAGCACGAGCATGGTGATCATGAACGTGAAACCGGGTGGCTTTGAACGCGCCGCGCGGAAATAGCGACTGATCGCGAAAATCAGGATCGGGAGGAGGAAGATGCCCCAGTGCTCGATGAAGTCGCGAAGTTCCGTGCGGATTTCCTGCTGGAAGGGATTCACCGGCGACGCCTTCCAGAAGATGTCCCAGAAATCGCCCGATGAATTGACAAGCTCGTAGGAAAGGAACGGCGGTGCCGCACTGTACACCATCCTGTATTCCGGCGTCAGCGGCGACTGGAACCACAGCTTGAAGGGAAGTATCAGCACCAGCGCAAGGCCGCCCACGACGGCATAAATCGCGCCCGCGCTGTACCACCAATGCGAGTTCGCACGCGCGTTGCGAAGCGACCACCAAGCGGCCAGCCCGGCGATTGCGGCAAAGACCAGCAGATCACGCATCGCTGCGGCCACGGCCCGATGGGGCGCTGTGCCGCCGGCGCCCGGCGCCATCATGGCTCCGACTGCGACAAGCGCGAGGGCGGCAGCAATGGCACCGGCGATGATGAGGCCCCTCGGCTTTTGAGGCGCGAAGCTGAACAGCAGCGGGACACCGGGAACGATGATGAGAAGAGCGAGCAGGTAGAACTTGAAATTCTGGAAGAGCGGCGCCGTGCCGGGAATCGAGTTCCACGGCACGCTGATGATCATCGTGAGCAACACAATGAAACCGGCGAGGCCAACCCAACGCCACGCCTCCCACGCAACAACCTTTCGGCGCGCGACGATGATTGCGACGCCATAGAGCGGTGCGAGCACGACGGAATCCCAGATGTTCACGGGAAACACTGCGGCGATGAAGAAAGCCATCGCCAGCAATTCGGGAATGCTGCGCCACCAGAATTCCTTCTCCGTGGTGCGGAGCCGTGAATTCTTTCTCAGCAGCGACAGGCACGCGCACAACGCCGCCAGCGAGAACGGAATCGCCATGTGATGCGGATGCAGGTCGCCAAGGATTGCGCTGAAATAGGGGAATTCAGTGATCGTTCCCGGTTCCGTCACGCCCGCCGGTGCGCTCTTGATTGCACGGCTTGGCTGCCAGAAATCAATGTAGGCGAAATTGTCCCACGTGAAGCGAAGATCATCAGCCGTCGGCGAAGCCTTCTGGATCGGCGGAAGGCTCCCCCACTCCTGCTGCACAATGGCGAGGGGATCGATCGCCATCGCGCCGAGGGCGGCCTGCACCTCGCGAATAAACTCCGCATCGTCGCGCGTCGCGGACGCGCGCGCATCATCGATGGCGTTTCGGAAATCAGAAAGCGTCACGCCAAGTTCCTGGAATGACCGTTTCTTGATCGCGGTTTCCATGCGCCATGCGGTGTCGTGTCGTGGTGCCGCAAGGAGACGCGTGGACATCTCCTCCGACTCCTCGTCCTGAAGCACCTTCAGCACATTGTGCACTTCGCTGGAATCGATCGCTTTCTGGATGGCATCGTCGATGCGGTCGGAGGCGCGCTTGAACTTGGCGGAAACGTCCTTCTGCGTCGTCGCCAAATCCTCAAGGTACTTCGGAATTTCATCATACTTTTTTGCAACGGTGAGGCGGAAGAGCTCCTCGCGCGCGTCGTCAAACGGCTTCGCATTTTGCGTCTTCAGCAGCGAATCAACATTCGGCGCGTACAGGAGCGCCGAAATCGCATCCTCCTTGTCACCGGGGGTCGATGCGATGGCCTCCTTGATGCTTCCCGCAAGGGCCTTCAGCCCGCGCGAAACGCCTTCTGCGGCGATGGAGGCGGCATTCACCTGGGCACGCGTGTTTTCAGGCCGCAGATAATAGTCGCCGGTGCTGGCGGCATTGTAAACATCCACGGCCGCTGCGGAGGAAATGCCGGTCTTCAGTTTCCACTGTTCCTGCTCCTGACGCAGGCGGCGCTCCGCGCGAATCTGCACGCCATACTCGGTGTCACGCGTCAGGATTTGCCGCCAGGAATCGAGGTTTCCGAACATCCCGATCGCAAGCGCGCCAAACAATCCCCACAGCATCCCATGATGCCAAACGACGGGACCGAAGAGACGGAGCTTCCGCGTTGTCAAATGCACGAGGGAGAGGACGAAACAGAACCCCATGCTGATCGTGAGCGCGAAGATCGTCGCAAGGCCCAGATTGAAGGCGACGCGCACGCTGGTGCCCGTCGCCTTCGCGATGGTCGCCACCAGCAGGTGCCCGCCGTAGTAGTAGTTCGTTGGCTCGCCGTGATACCAGATGTCGCGCGGCGGCATGTGCGTTGTTGCAAATGCGGACTGCAGGTGGGTGTAGTTTCCCCATTTCTCCGCCTGATAGAGACTGAGCTCAAACGTCGCGAAGGGAATGTAGGAACGCACATTCGTGAAGAAGAGAAATGCAATGATGAAGAGCAGTTGCGCCGCCAGCCACGGCACCGCGACAAGGCGCAGGTTTTTCTTCAGCGCGGGAATGTCGTGGAGCCAGCAGGCGACGGAAACCACTCCGAGCAAAATCACCGACAACCAAATCGCAAACGGGCCGTGCGAAAGCGGCAGCAAGCCAACAACAAACAGGACGCCCGCAGGAAGAAGGGAGGCCAGCCTTGCACGCGATGGCAACCAACCACGCGCCGCCGCGAGGAACCAGAGCGTGGTGTAAAGGCACGCCGCAGCGATCACAAGAATACGCACGGCACGCGCAAAGCACTCGCCATAGCTGAAGCTCAACAACCACGCCGTGAAGTTGACAACAATCAGGCCCACGCCGACCGACAGACCGGCGCCGCGATCAGACATTCCGCGGAAAATGCGCAGCGTTAGCGGAAGCGCCGCCAATCCCGCCACCAGACAGAAAGCCATCCAGGGGAATGCGGACGAAAAAAAGGAAAACCACCAACTGGGGCTTAGGAGTTCACTCATTATGACGGATTATCGGGTCGCAGGCTGGATTGAGCGGAATAGCATGACAAAGCAGGAGTTGATCCGGGTTGGGATGCGGGCGCAAACTCTATGCGGTCAATGCGATTTGGGCGCAACGAAGTCCCAATGAACCGATTGCACCTTGCCAGAGAACCGGCGGACGATCCCCCCACCATCGTCAGGGACTTCATGATGAAACGGCTTCTCACGCTCTTTATTCTCCTTTTTGCATTCTCCGCCGCGTCCGGCCAGACTCCGGCACCGGAATCAAACCCCACTCCCTCCGCGCCGGCGAAGGAGCTGGAAATCCGGGCTATCTGGCTGAACCGGATGATCATGAAGAAGGGGCCGGAGGAAATAAAAGCCTTTCTGGATGACGCCGCAAAGCGGGGAATTACCCACATTTTTCCCAACTTTTGGTTTCACGGATGCGTCATCTATCCGGGATCGAATCTGGCCCCGCAGCATCCCGACTTCGGCGGCTGGGACCCCATGAAGGTGGTCGTGGAGGAATCGCACGCCCGCGGCCTCAAAGTATGGCCTTGGAGCGAATACGGCTTCTTCACCCACTACAACAACACCCTCAATGACGAGGATTGCGGCTGGCTGCTCACGCACCATCCCGACTGGAAGATGCAGGACGATCAGGGGAAAACAGGGCTTCTCAATGAAGGCCTCAAGGTCATGCACTTTTCGATGAATCCCGCCAATCCCGATGCGTGCGACTTCCTAATCAAACTCCATCTGGACATTGCCAAGCGCTACCCCATCGACGGGATCAACACGGACCGAATTCGTTACATGAATGAGAAATGGGGCTACGATCCCTTCTCCAAGCGCGTCTTTGCCGTGGCAAAGGAGGTCAATCCGACGCTGACCTTCGACCAGTGGCGGAAGGATAACATCAACGCCTTCGAGCGCAAGTTCGCGACGGCCTGGCGAGCGGCAAACCCCGACAAGCCGATTTCCGCTGCGGTCAACCCGCCCTCCATGTATCAGGCAAAATTCCAGTATTTCGACGAATGGATGAAGGAAGGAACGCTTGATTACGCGGTTCCAATGATCTATGGGAACACAAACCTCATGAAGAGTGAGTTGAAAAAGGTCGTGGAAATGGTCCCACCGGGCGGCAGGGTCATCGCCGGCATTGATGCGGCCGCCGGCGAAGATGAGTTCGCGCGTCAGGTGGAAGCCGCGAAGGAACTGGGCGTTGTTGGTGTTTGCGTGTGGAACGATGACGCTTGGCAGAAGATGAAATACAGCTTTGTACCAGCCGGACAGCAGGAGACGAAGTAAGCTTTGATGAATCGCCAATAGGGGCGCGGAGCGAAAGGCCTTCACGAATGTCACACGTCAAGATTGATGCGCAGGTTTTGGGCATGCACCGGGAGAAATTCCGCACGGAGTTGTACGACAACGTGCTGGCGTTCTGGCTCAGGTATTCGCTGGATCACGAGCATGGCGGATTCTTCAACTGCCTGGACCGCGACGGACGGCCCTACGATTTCAAGAAGCACGTCTGGCTTCAGGGCCGCCAAACGTGGATGATGTCCAAGATATACAATGCCAACCGCGACAAGGCGGACGCGCAGCAGTACCTTGACGCGGCGGAGTTGGGCGCAACGTTCCTGCGCAAACATGCAAAAACTGCGGACAATCGCGTGTATTTTTGCCTCACTCGTGACGGCAAGCCCGTGTCCATGCAGCGGAAGATTTTTTCCGAATGCTTCTACGTGATGGCGCTGAGCGAATATGCGCGCGCCTCCGGCGACCAGAGCGCGCGGGACGAGGCGCGCGAGTTGTTCGACGCCGTGCTGACCTACGCCAAGGACCCGTCGCTTGTGGGGCGCCCCGTGTATGAAGGCACGCCAAAGCTGTCATCGTTGGCCGTGCCCATGATTCTGCTGAACCTGATCGAAGAGGTGAACGATCCCGGCGAAAACAGCTATGCGGATGTGGCGAAATGGTGCGTGGACCGCATCAACATGCACACGCGTCCCGAATTGTCGCTGGTGCTGGAGATGGTGGGAACCGACGGCAAACTGGTGGACACCCCCGAAGGGCGCCTCGTCAATCCCGGCCACGCCATCGAGGCCGCCTGGTTCCTGATGGACTACGCGCGCAAGCACAACGATGAATCGCTGCTTCGTCAGGCGATTCGCATCATGGAGTGGTCGTTTGATTTCGGCTGGGACGAACAGTACGGGGGCTTGTTCTACTTTCTGGATCGCGATGGATATTCACCGCTCCAGTTGGAGTGGAACATGAAGCTCTGGTGGCCTCATTGCGAGGCGATGATCGCCTACCTGATGGCCTATCAGGCGACCGGCGACGACAAATACTTCAAGCGCTTTGAGCATCTGACCGACTACTCGTTCAAGCATTTCTCCGATCCGGAACACGGCGAGTGGTTCGGCTACCTTGACCGGCAGGGAAAAATGTCGCAGCGCTTCAAAGGCGGCCCGTACAAGGGATGCTTCCACGTTCCGCGCGCGCTCTTCATTTGCGAGCGCATCCTCGGCGAATTGATGAACGGCTGAGGGCGAGGCGCCTACTCCTGGCTCGCCCAGATGTAGACCATCACCTCGTGACGCGCGGGGAAGGTGGCCTTCTTTCCATCGTTCACCGGCGTCAACTCACCGCTGAAGAAAATGATCGGCTTGTCGGGCGTTGACTGCCCCTTGCTGTTGATTTCCACCTCGCTCTTGTTGGGCGCGAAGGGGCGGTCGATGGCGGTTAGTTTCAAGTCTGCGGAAATGAAGCAGTTCTTCTGCGGTTCGGCGACGGCAAGGAAACGTCCCGACAGTCGCACCGGTTCCGGGCGTGTCTGGGCGCGTGCCTCGCGCATGATCTGGTCGATGTTCACAATTTGCGCGTTCCATGCGCGCACCTGCTGGTAGGCGACCACGCCCTTCGCGGTGGAGCCGCGTTCCAGCGCGAGCTTGCGATTCCGCAGCGTCTCATCGAGCAGCTTGTATTCATCATCGGTCAGCAGGTTCGACTGCACGACAAAGATGTCGATGGCCATGGCCGGCTCCGCCTGATCAAGGCGCGAAACAAGGTCGCGCAGCAGCACGATCAATCGCTCGCGCTCCAGCGGGTCCTTGTAGCTTTCGGGAATGCGAACCATGATCGCGTTCGTCGCGTCGTCCGCCGTGATGTCGATGGTGCGCGTCGCGCCTGCGGGAAGCCCGGCAAGGATGTCGATGCGCTCAAGAATGAGCGACGGTTTCAGGTTCTTGACAAGGATGCGATCCTCCGTGCCGCGCTGAGCGGGGCAGAAAGATGCGATGAGGAGCATCAGGACGAGGGCTGCGGCTTGTAGGGGGCGCATGGGGAAACCTCCTGCGGGAAAGGGCACAAATCCGGGGAATTTGGGGGTGGTACGGGGCATGAACGACAATCAAATTCGCGGGGGTTTGATGCGAATTCTCTTGCATGGGAGGGGGGCCATGACGACTCTAGCCTCAACTCTTGAGCAGGACCAAGGGCCGCCCGACAAGGGCGGCCCTTTGGCTTCTCTGGCGTCCTGCACAAGCACTCCCCCGCAGATCGGAAAGCGATAATCCCATGGCGAAGAA
>JADZDZ010000047.1 GCA_020850785.1 Candidatus Sumerlaeota bacterium
CGCGATGTAGAGTTTCTTCATGGCGGGAACAAGGAAGCTGCCGAGCACGATGGTCATGGCGACGGCGAGAAAGGAAATGGACTTCGTGGCGGCCTTCAACCATGCGGCATCGATGATGATTTCCTTCCCGCCAAGGTTGTAGGTTTCCTTCACCGATGGATCGATGGACATGTAATAGGGCATGCCGATGAAGAGAACGAGGAGGGTGATGACGTCGATGACGCGTTCCAGCAGGACGGTGGAGAAGCCGGTTCCGTAGGGGACTCCCTCGGCCTTGGACAGCGCGAGGGGGCGGGCAAATTCGCCGGCGCGCGCGGGAAAGATGTTGTTGAAGGCGAAGCCGATCATGAGCGGCGGGTAGAGGCGCGCGGCGGTGATTTTTTTGACGGGCGCGAGCAGTATCTGCCAGCGGAAGCAGCGCCAGAAGAAGCTGGCCATGGTGACGCACATCATGGGGATGGCGTACCACCAGTTCGCGCTTTTGAGGGCGGCGGCGAGGTCCGCCAGCTTGATGCTGCGGAAGGAAAGCCAGATGAAGAAGGCGCTGACGGCGACGCCGATGGTGATCTGAAGCCATTTTTTCGCGGTGGGATTCACGTCACGAAACCGCCGCTTCCAGAATTGTTGGGTGCATGATCTTGAGGTAGATGAGCAGCGCGACGGCGGTGAAGAGGATGGCGTCCATGCGATCGAGGAAGCCGCCGTGGCCGGTCCATTTGCTGCCGCTGTCCTTCACGCCGGTGTCACGCTTGAGCAGTGATTCGCCGAGGTCGCCGAACTGGGCGATGAGCGAGCAGAGCAGCGTGAAGAGGAGCATTTCCAGCAGCGTGACGCCGAGGTAATGGCCGCGGAAGAAATAGTAGGTGACGAGGGGGACGATGAGTGAACCAAGGGTTCCGCCGATGGCGCCCTCCCAGGTTTTGTTGGGGCTGACTTCGGGGGACATTTTGTGTTTGCCGAAATTCTTGCCGACGATGAGCGCCATGGAATCGGTGACCCAGACCGTGGAAAGCATGAGGAGCAGCCATGCCTCGCCCTGGGGGCCGACGTTGAAGACGCGCAGCAGGGAGGCCATGGGAATGCCGACGTAGGCGATGGTGAAGACGGTGACGGCGACGTCTGCGGCGGCCCCGCTGATGCGGCGCTTGAGGCGCGTGGCGAGGGCGATGCAGGTGCAAGCCCCCATCACGAGGAGGGCATTGTCCATCCTTGTGAAGTGGGCTTCGAGGAGCAGCGCGAGGGCGCCGATGATTCCCAGCGGGAAGTTGACGGTAAGGTTCTTGGGGCGCAGAATCTTGCGCATTTCCCAAACGGACATGCAGGTGATGCCGATGATGGCCAGGTAAAACAAGAAGGCGGCCCAATCGAAGTAGAACATCACCCCGATCAGCGGAAGACAGATGACGGCAGCCAGTATCCTACGGCCCATGAATTAGCGCACACCGCCGAATCGCCGGTCGCGGCTTTGGAATTCAAGGAGGGCGCGGAAAAAATCGGGTCGGCGGAAATCGGGCCACAGCTTCTGCACGATGACAAATTCCGTGTAGGCGGCCTGCCAAAGGAGGAAGTTGGAAAGACGCATTTCGCCGGAGGTGCGGATGAGCAGGTCGGGATCGCCAAGTTCGGGATGGTCGAGGAGTTGGGCGAAGGTTTCGGGGGTGAGTTCCTCGCCGTTGATCTCGCCAGCCTTTGCCATTTCGATGGCACGCCGGACGGCGCGGACGATCTCGGACCGGGCGCCGTAGCTGAGCGCCAGATTGAGGACGAGGCCGCTGTTGTTGGCGGTGCGCTCCGCGGTGTCCGCGAGGCGGCGGCGGGTGGATTCGGGAAGGTCGTCGAGTTCACCGCTGGCGACGAGCTTCACGTTATTCTCCATGAGTTCGGGGATTTCATCGACAAGAAAACGGTCAAGGAGGGCCATGAGGGCTTCGACTTCGGCGCGGGGGCGCACCCAGTTTTCCTTGCTGAAGGCGTAAAGGGTGAGCGCGGAAAGGCGGAGCGCGGCGGCGGTGCGTGTGACCTCGCGGACGGAATCGATTCCGGCGCGGTGGCCGAAGATGCGTTCCGCAAAGCCGCGCGACTTGGCCCAGCGCCCGTTGCCATCCATGATGATGGCAACGTGGCGGGGCAATGTTCGCGGGTCGAGCGCGCGGAAGAGCTGTTCCTCCTCGGCCGTGAAGGGTTCACGGAGGATCGGCTGCAGTTTGTTTTCCTTGGAGACACCCATCGCCAGCCAATTCACGCCCAGCGGGGTGGGATGCTCAAGGGAAAGGAGGGTGCGGCGGTGGGCTATCCTACCCGCTCAAGTTCCTGGCGTGGGCCAAAGAACTCAAAGTGCACATGGGCCGGCGGGATTCCGCAGGCCAGCAGGTGGTGGTAGATGTTCACCATGAAGGGCTTGGGACCGCAGAAGTAGTAGTCGGCTTCGTGCTCCGGAACGAGGGATTCGATCAATCCCGCCTCCACGAGGCCGGAAATGTCGCCCGCCTTGCGCTTGGTGCCGGCGGGGGGCGCCTCGTTGTAGCAGTGGCGAACGATGAGGTTCTTGTGGGTGGTGGCAAGGCCGTCGATCACGGCGCGAAATGCCTGAACGCCTTCATGAAGGCAGGCGTGGACAAGGACGACTTTCCGTTCGGGCATCGTTTCAAGGGAAGTGAGCAGGATGCTGAGGATCGGGGTGATGCCGATGCCTGCGGCAAGGAGCACGAGGGGGCGGCTGTGGTGGGCCTCCACGTCGAGGAAGAATTCGCCGCAGGGCGGGGCGACTTCGATGGTGTCGCCGATGGTGAGGCGATCATGCAGGTGATTGGAGACGTAGCCCTGCGGGGTGTCGGCGCTGGGGCCGACTTCGCGCTTCACGCTGATGCGCAGGTGCTTGCGGCCGGGGGCGTCCGACAGGCTGTAGTTGCGCATGGTGGTCTGGCCGTTGGGGAAAGCGACGCGGACGGTGATGTACTGGCCGGGCTTGAAGGTGGGAACGGGGGCGCCGTCGGCGGGAACAAGGTAGAAGGAGGTGATGATGCTGCTTTCGATCTCCTTGCGCACGATGCGGAAGGGCTTGAAGCCTTCCCAGCCGCCGGGGGCCTTTGCGTTCTCGTCGTAGATTTGGCGTTCGCGGCCGATGAGAATGTCGGCAAGGAAGCCGTAGGCTTCGCCCCAAGCGTTGATGACTTCGTCGGTGGCTCCCGCGCCGAGGACTTCGCGGATCGACGCGAGCAGGTTCTGGCCGACAATGGGGTAGTGTTCGGGTTTGATCTGCAGGGAGGCGTGCTTCTGGGCGATCAGTTCAACGGCGCCGCCAAGGACTTCGAGGTTGTCGATGTTGGCCGCGTAGGCGCAGATGGCGCCCGCGAGGGCCTTCTGCTGCGAGCCGGACGTTTGGTGGGCGGGATTGAAGAGGGGCGCGACCTCCGGGTTGTGGGAAAACATGCGCTTGTAGAAGTGACGGGTGAGGGTTTCACCGTGCTGCTCCAGGATGGGAGCGGTGGATTTGACGATCTGAATTGTTTTTTCGCTCAGCAAAGCTGACTCTCCTTGATATGTAAGTCAAATGCATATTATTATGGTTCTTGTTGCCGCAAGGCATTTTGCGGCTGCCAAGTTTCACCATGCATCTGACGATGTTCACAGATTTCGGCCTGCGCACGCTGATGTTTGTCGCGGCGAATCCCGGCCGATTGTGCAGCGTGAAGGAGATTTCGGGGGCCTACGGAATTTCGCGCAATCATCTGGTGAAGGTGGTACACCGCCTGGGTCAGTTGAACTACGTGGAGACGGTGAAGGGAAGAGGGGGCGGGATTCGGCTGGCGCGCCCGGCGGAGGAGATGCGGCTGGGTGATTTGATCCAGACGCTGGAGGCGAACATGATTCTGGTGGAGTGCTTCGATTCAGCGACAAACACCTGCCTGATCACGAACACGTGCCAGTTGAAGCATTACCTGCATGATGCGAAGCAGGCGTTTCTTTCGTCGCTGAATGAGCACACGCTGGCGGACACGGTGAAGAACAAGGAACTGCTTTCGCGGTAGGCGGCGTTTCGCACTGCGAAGTCATTCCCAGTGTTTTTTCCAAAGGTCGAGGCGCGCCTTCAGGGGATCGCGTTCGTAAACGACGCCGCTGTTGGTGAAGTTGAGAACCCCGGCCTTCGCGGGGTCGTAGCGCGGCCACGGCGTAAGGCCGTC
>JADZDZ010000048.1 GCA_020850785.1 Candidatus Sumerlaeota bacterium
GCGAAGCAGGTCCGCCAGCGCCTGATGCACGTCATGGCGGGAGGGATCGATGGCCAGCATTCCCCGTGAAATATCAATCACGGCGTGCTGGTCGGAGACCTCGTTCTTCTTCTCCAGCATCAGCAGCAGGATGGGGAGCGACTTCTCCGCGTTTCCCTGTTTCTGATACGCGAGCGCCACCGCAAGCTGTTCATCCTCCGTCAGCGGTTCCGTGCGCGAAATTTCATCAAAGCAGCGAATGATCTCCCTGGGATTTCCTTCGCTGATGGCGCATTCGCCCGCAGCGCGCAGGGCCTCCAGCGCCTCGCGCTCGCGCCCCATTTTTTGCAGCAGTTCCGCGCGCGTTTGCAGCGCCTGATAGACGTCTGCGCGGATCCCAAGCAGCTTGTCGATGGCTTCAAGCGCCTCGATCCACTGTTCCATCACCTGATAATGGTCGGCAATGTACAGGTACTTTTCCACCGCGCCCTGCTTGTCCCCGATCGACTCCAACCATTCCGCGTGCGCGCGGTGGATGTTCATCTGCGAGGGAAATTTTTCCACCACGCGATCGAAGGACGCGCGCACTTCGCTTTCATCGTGGAGCACCGCCATGCGTTGCAGGTACCCGATGTAAAGCTCCTCCGCGCGGTTGAGATCATTGCGCCGCAGCGCAAGGTCCGCCTGAATTTCAACAAGCTCATTCTCTTCCGGTGCGATGTTGAGCGCGCGCTCCAGAGCCAGTTCGGCCTCCTGAAGTTTTTTCGCATCAATGTATTCCAAAACCGCCGTGCGGTAGGCGGAGCACGCGGCGCCTGGATCGCTGTTTTCCTCCAGCGCCCGTCCGTAGGCCTCCAGCAGCGGGCCACTCTTGAATCCGAGTTTGAGCGCCGACTCCGCAGCGGAAAGCCGCCGTTCCAGCGGAAGCGTTTCCGACCGCGCAATGCTCGCAAGGAATGGGGCGCTCTCGCCTTCGCGTCCTGCGGCACGGAGAACGGAGACCATCAACTCCTGCAGGTCGCCGTCCGTCGGCGTAACATCCAAAGCGCGGCCGAGAATTGATTCCGCGTCCGCCACGCGATCCGTCTCGCAGGCCTTGCGCGCCAGTTTCAATGCAAGCTGCGGAGTGCGCGCCTCATCGCGCGTCTGCAACGCCGCTTCCAACTCAAGTTCCAACAGTTCATCGGTGTCGATTTCCTGCTCACGCAGTTCCGCGATGACTTCAATCGACTCCTCGAAGCGTTCCTCGGACTGGAGCGTCTTCACGATCTGCAGCAGGTGCAGTTTACTGTCGTCCTCGAATCCCGCCGCCGCCAACTGCTGCGCAACGCGCTTGTTGAGTTCGATGTCCACCGGCGACATTTCCGCCAGCTTCGCACAACAGGCCTTCGCACGGTCGGATTTCTCCGAGGCAAAATAACCCGACGCAGCGGCGAAGTACTGCTCCTTCGCAAGGTCGATGCGCCCCAATCGCTGATAGGAATCCGCGAGACGTTCCACATCCGTCAGCGGCTTCGGTTCCAGCGGATGGATGCGATCAAGGTATTCAACTGCCTGGTCGAAAAGCTCACGCGCCGCAGCGATGTCCGCCGCGTAGAAGAGCATTTCAATTTGGCGTTTCACATCGCCGCGTGCTCCGTGGATCCCCGCCAGCATGTCGGTGGCGAAGAGATTCCCCGGCACCGTGTTGATCAACGAATCGCAGTACTTCTCCGCGGCGGCTTCATCGCCCGCGTCCATGGCCTCCTTGGCCAGCGCCTCCATTTCGCGACGGAAGGTTTCGATGTCGCCACTGCGGGCGCGAATTTCCGCTGCCATGCGGCGCGCATCCGTCCGTGTCGGTTGGTGCTCGATGACCTCCTCAAGGATCGCGAGCGCGATGGGTTCGTCCCCTTCCCGTGCGTGGCAGAGCGCCGCCTGATGGAGCTTGTCCATGCTCTCCTGCATGTGGTCGGTCTTCTGCAGGATTTCCGCCATGAGCGTAAAGACGGCGGGGTCGTCGGTCAGCTTTGTTGCCACCAACTCCAGGTCTTCAAGTGCCGTGGCAAACTGCCGGTCGCGGTTGGCCGCCACCTGCGCGTGCAGGAACAAGGTGCGCGCCCATTTGGGATCATTTGGGTCGCGCTCCTTCTGGAGGTTGACCATTTCCATCAGAATCAGGCGATTTTCAGGGTTCAGAATCGCAGCCTTCTGTTCCAGCAGCGCGGACGCCCGTTTCAATTCACCGCGGGCGCGCGCAAGACGCGATGCGTACAAAAAGGCCTCCGCCGCGCCATGCTCATCCCCGGCACGGTCGCGCATCGTAGCCAGCCGTTCCGCAAAGCCGATGTTGTGCGGCTCCGCAAAGAAGGCGACCGCGAGAAACCCGGCGCAGGCGCTGAAGTCCTTCTCCTGTTCGGCGCTGTTGGCGCTGTTGATGTTCTGCTGGACGATTTCCCGAAGCTGGGCCGCTGGCAGTTCAATCTTGAACAACTGCGCCAAGTCGAGCGCGGCGGCCAGTTCGCTTGCCTTGCGAATCAGCGCATAGAGGCCAACAAGCGTGGTCTGCTCGTGGGCGATGCAATCCTTGAGGAGGCAATGGCAGGTGCGGCGGACGGAATCCACCTGCAGGGACTTGAAGGCACCGCCCCCATGCGCGGGGCAGAAGCTCTTCAGTCGGCCGCCGACGGCAGAGATGTTCTTTTCGTGAATCCCCAGTTCCATCAACACGGCACGCGCATCCAGCGCGGAGTTCACCGTGGCAATGATATCAGAATAGGATTCGTTCGTGGGATGCACTATGCGTGGCTCCGCATCCTTGCGCGGGAGTGAACAGATTGCTTCCCAATCTTTTCAACGCAGATGGACGAGCAAAGCAAGCCAGAACGCAGAGAAACGCCGCCTTAACCCCGATCTTTGTAGATTCGGATGTTATCGATCATCAAGATGCCTTCCGTGGCTAGGTTGTCGCGGATGGACAGCGTATTGACCACGCGCGGACGGGAGGGGAGCCGGACGCCAACGGCCACCGGTTTGTCATCCACGAAACCATCCACCATGTTGCGCGGCAGGTCAATCAGGTAGCGGATACGACTCCATTCACCGAGTTTATACGGCGCGGTTTCATTCTGCAGGCGAAGCGAAACTTTGTCGGCTTTCGTGGCATCCATGTGCACAACAGTGTGCACGGAATGGCGGAAGTCCTCATCCATTTCAACATAGAAGCCCAGCAGGTACTTGTTCTTGTGATCGCAGCGGAGGTTGAATTCAACCACCACGCGACCCGCCGCGTCCGGGAAGCGGCAGGAGAAGTAGGCGGAGCCGGTGCCCTTCCCCTTCTCGAACTTCATGCACTTGCCGCCACCCTCGCGTTCCACAACCTCCAAGGTGGCGTAGTCGTAGTTCCCCTTCCAACCGCGCGGCATGGCGCCGATTTCTTCATCCTCAAACTTCTGTTCGTAGTAGGTGTTTGCGGGCGTTGCCACCGGGGGCGGTGTCGGGGCGCTGATCCCAACAGGTATCTGTGGTGGGCGCTTGGGGGGCAGGGGAGCGGACGCAGGTGCGACTGCGGCAGGGGCTGCGGGTGGAACGACGCCCGGCATGCGGATGGTTTGGGCGCTGTTCAAATCCTCGTCCGTGGGCGGCGCCGCAGCAGCAGGAGTCGCTGGCGCGCTGGGGGCCACAGCGGCGGCGGGGGCGTTCTCAGCCGCTGCAGGCGCCTCTTCCTGCAACACCAAATTCCCCAAATTCACCGACGAGGACAGGATAGGCTCCTCGGCGGGCGGGGGAGTGCTTGCAGGGTGCGCGGCCTCATGCACTGGAGCGGCAGGCGCCTTTGCTTCCTGGCGCGCCAGTTCCGCTGCGGCGGGTCGGCTTACTTCGCCGGAGGGGCGCGGGTTCGTGGGTTTGTCGCGCGCGGGCAGGCGCTGCACGCCGGACTGGGAAGCAAAGCGCGGTGCGGACTTGCTGTCCTGCTTCACGCCATGCATGGCGGACATCATGCCGCCGGAAACGGGGAGCGGAGTCGTCATCATGCCGGCAGCGCGCATCGAAGCTGATGCAGACGGAGGCGCGGATTTTTTCTTCATTCGAAGGACGATGATAATTCCAACGACAACAAGAACACCAACGCCGATGAGCACATACATCATCATTGGCGAACCACTGGTTTCCTGCGCGACCTTGGGGGCCACAACCGTCCTTGAAAGTTGCCCTGTCAAAATATCGATTTGATCGACGGCGCGTCGCACCGTCGCATCGTCCTTCGCTGTGCGGCGCACTTGCTGCCACAGTTCCAAAGCTTCCTGCGTCTTGCCGGCAATCTGGGCCTTCTCCGCGTTTTCAATCAGCGTCTGGAGTTCGGGAGGGGTGCCACCACCGCCAACCGCTGCTGCGCTTTTGCGGGTGTCCAGCCACTCCTGCATGAACTGGATCGCGGCATTCGATGGATCGGCCTTACGCCATTCAAGCAGTGCCGCATCTGCCGCTTGAAAGTTATTGTCGATGGCGAAACGCCGAATTTCCGTCTGGCGGCGCATCGCATCCAGTTCGCGTTCCCGCTGGCGGGCGAACTCTGCGAGGATTTCCTGACGCCGGGCGTCGAGGTTCTTCAACGCCTCTTCCGCGCGTCGTGCTTCATCCTGGCCCACGCGCCCCGTGCGTCCGCCTTCCGCCTTCGATTGCAGGTCACGCAGGTAGTTGATTTCCTCCGCTGTTGCACCGCCGGCGATCTTGGTCAGTGCCGCAGTGTCAGTGCTCGGCGCCCCCGCAATCTCAACCACCTTGATGCTAAGCTCTGGGAAGTCGCGTCGGAAATTGGCCGCCTCGCGATCCGCCTCATCGCGCGAAGTTGCGGGATAGCTGACATAGACGTGAAATCCTCCGCCGTCCGAGAGCACATCAACCGGATAGACGCCCGAATTATTGACGAGTTCATTACGCCTCTTGTTCGCAGCCTCCAAGTCGGGAAGGACCGCTGCCTCCAAGCGATAGACAACGGCGCCGCCGGTAGAGTTGGCTGGGGGAGCGCCTGCGTTGGCGGGCGCAGAAGAACCCGCCGTGGGAATTGCCGGGGCAGGCGTCGCCATCTCCAGCGTTGGCGCGGGGGCGGCACCGCCACCCGGCTGCACGACCGATTGCACCAACCAGCCTTCGCCGCGCAGTTCTTCCAGCTTCTTGTTGGCTTCATCAGACGTCGCAAATGATCCGATGAACAGGCCGAAGCTGTTTTGATACGGGAGGACGACGACATCGCCCATGCCGCTGATTTCAGGGGCTTTGACTTTTGCCTCTGCTTCCTCCTTGCTGAGGCCGCCCATGATGAAGACGCGCCATTCATTTCCCTGCGCAAACGCACGAAGCCCAATGCCAAGGGTGAGAATCAGGAGGAAAATTGCCGGAAGGAAACGCCGGCCCCGTGCGAAAATCAACGTCATAGAATAACCGACTCCCCGCAATGCACGCGGAAGTGTTCACAATTTATGTCGAACGTCCCGCACTCCTCATAGGTTCGCAAGGCAAACCAACCGATTTGAACCGTCTTTGCCTTCGTGGACGCCCACTCGCATCTTTGTTGGCGATTGAGGGTCAGTAGTTTACGCTCCGCACGTGAAGTTTTGGAGAGAAATTTCCCCCCACGGGGCCGTCCGTCTCGAAAAGGACCCCCGCAATCGGCTGCCGGAACGGCATCTGATTGCCTCTGAACTCCATTTCCCGGCCGCGCGGGCCAACAGCGGTCATCCGGGTCGCTTCCCCGACGGCCTTCAGGTAGCGCACTCCCCCCGGCCCCGGTACCAGCGGTCGCAGGTAGCCCTGCAGCAGAAGATCGCGGGAGGGATTCCACGGCGTCTCCAACCGGAACAGCGCGCGATTGTTCCGAACAACCAGCTCCACGTCGGCGCCAATGTCCGACTCATCACCGATGAACTTCCCGATGCGATTGTTGTCGAATTTTCCTTGGCGCAACGAAACCTTGGCATCGCCGCGAATGGTTTCGGCAAGTTCACGACCTTCGAACCCCTTCCCCTCGATATGGACGTTCGCGCTCAGCTTGCCGCTGATCTTGTCGTAATACTCCGTGCGCGCCAGACTGCTGACCCATGGCTTCGCTTCCACATTCGCCACGTTGAGGGTGTAGTTCCAGC
>JADZDZ010000049.1 GCA_020850785.1 Candidatus Sumerlaeota bacterium
GCGATAGATTTTTTTCGCCAGCGCGCGACAGGACACAAGAAGGGGGTCATCGATAGATCCCGCCTTTGTGAGGTCGCGACGCGCGATTTCGCCGGTGATGACTTCAAAGGTCTGCCCCGCCACGGCGAGCACATTGGGGTAATCCGGATCGCCGACGATGTCCGGGAAAATCTTCTTGAACTCCCCGACCGTCATCGAAAACCCACCCACGCTGATCAGGTCCGTGTCGTCGGACATGTATTCAAATAGGCGCGCGCGATCAACGGGGTAAGACTCCATGTAGGCCTTGAGCATTTGATAGTTGTACTGCTGGCCGAGTTGGATTTTTTCGAGGTCCGCGCGAATTTCGGGAGTCACTTTTTCAAGACTGACGGGTTCCTCTGCGGTGTGATCGATGACTTCCAGAAGGATGAATCCGGTGGGTGTCTGGATGGGACGGCTGATTTGGGAAGTCGTGAGCGAAAAGGCCTCGTCGAGAATCTGCGGATCGACGCCGGGCATGTCACGGGTGAGCGCAACGGTCCGGCCCGGTGGATCAATCAGCAGCGTTGGGTCCTCGATCAGCAGCGGTGCGAGTCCGCCTGATTGCGCGGCGCGGGCGCGAAGCAACTGCGTGCGGGCGAGCGCGGCGTTGCGCGCCTCAATGGAAAGCGGCGATGGTGTCGGCACGCGAAGGCGGCGAACAACCGCCGTTTCAGGCTTTGAGTAGAGCGCAGAGTTCTGCTTGAAATGATAGACAATGTCCTCCGGGAAAATCCGCATCTTCTCCCGCGCGAAGGTGTCGCCCCAAAGGAACCGATAGGCGGGATAGGCGGTGACTTCCTCCCCCTTGATTTCCAGCGCGACGTCCTCCGCGTTGGCGGGCGTCTGGTACTTCGGCTGCACAAGTTCCGTGTAGATCATCAGATCAAGCACGGCGTGGATGAAGACCTTCTGCGGTTCGCTGAGCTTCTTCCAGCCGACAACGTCGCGAATGTCACCAACGCCCGTGAGCACCATGTAGTGGAAGAGGTCGGCTTCCGTGATGGAAATGCCGGGCGCGGTTGCGATGACCTCGTTGCTGCCGCGATACTTCGCTTCCTTCAGGAGTGGCGCCGTGAGCGCGGCCTGCGCCAACCCGGCGGCTGCGACAAGGGCAGCGGCAAGGAGTGCCACAAAAACTTGCAAGGATTTCATCGACCTAATCACGAACAATTCCCTTCAGGAGGCGGGCGAGTTTCTCGACCTTTGACATATTTGCGCTATCGGGCGCATGTGCGGCGTTTGGCGCAACAGGAGCGTTGAGGCTTTCGGGCCTTGAAGCGAGCCATTCCATGATGGTCCGCAGGTTGGCCACGTCGGCCTCTTCAATGACGGCGGCGGTGCGGGGATTTTCACACCAGCCCAGAAATGTGCGCAGCGTGTTGGCGGCGCCGAATTCCTCCAAGGCGCGGATTCGAGCGCGGGCTGCGCGTTCGGACCAGGCTTCCGCAGAGGCAACCGACTCCCGCAGGGCGGCGGCGAGGGCGGCGGGCTGTGCCTGCGGTATGATGGCGCCCAGGGCGTTGCGCTCCACCCATTCCGCGATTTCCGTTCCGCGGGTGCAGATCACGGGAATCCCGGCACCCAGCATGTTCGTGACGCGGTTGCGCGCGCCAAAAACGGTCTCGATATTGTCCCCATCAAGGTTGAGCCCCACGTGGGCGCTGGCATGGAGCGCCAGCACCTGATCGAAGTCGATCCAGCCGAGCGGAAGGAAGCGGTCGCGGGGAAGCTCCTTCTCCGCAAGCGCGAGAAAATCCGCATAGGTCTTCTCATCATGGCCGTGCACGGCGCCTCCGGTGCAGACAAAGGCAAGGCGCTGCTCCGCTTTCATGGCGTCGCGAATGCCGCTGACGAGCATGGGAACGTCGGTCCAGGAATTGAAGCCGCCGGTCCAAAGAACAATGAGCGCATCGGCTGGCAACCGGTCGTGAAGGAATTCCGGCACGGCAACGCGTCGCGTGATGCTGGCGTAATCGGGATACACCGCGTTGGCGACGGTGGTGACGATGCGGGATGCATCAGCAGTTGCGCGGCCGAGGGTCGTCATCTCCCCCAGCAGCGCATGAGCCTGCCGCGCGGTGACCGTCGAAAAGAAATCCGCGCGCAATGCCGTGAGCATTTCCATGCGCCAGAAGTGGGTGAAGTCGCGGTCGTGGCCGACCACCTTTCCACGAATGAGGCCCTCCGCCATGGTCCATCCATTCAGGTCCGCCCACAGCGGAATGGCTTTCCCTTCCGGGCGCGGTTCCATTCCCGCGCACGCAAGAAGGTACGCGGGATAGGCGTTCACTCCCACCATCGCATCGGGCCTGCCCGCGCGAAGGGCGGCGAGGACCTGCGGCAGCACGCGCGCCTTGTCATTCACGTTGAACCTGCGATAGGTGAAACTTCCGTAGTGCGCGACTTCGCAGACCGATGACGCGTCATCCGTCGTGGTGCCGGGGATGGGCACGGTCATCAATTCCACCGGATGGCCTGCATCCAGCAGCGGCTTGCAAAAATGCCACGTTCGCAGGCACTGGCCGCTCATCACACGCGCGCCGCTTTCCAGAAGTGGACCTGTTCCCAGCACGAAGATTTTTCGGCTCATGGCATCATCGTCCCTTCCATCGTTCGCGCAGCACATCCGCCACGTGCACCGGGGCCCACGCGTAGGCCAGAGCGCAGGGCCACAATTGATCCCAAGGACGATGCTGCACGAACCAGCGAACCTCCGCGCGCAGCGCCGCGATCCATCCCCGCAGGCGACGGTTCTTCAGAAGAAAACGAACGCGGTTCCGGTGGTATGTCTTCAGGAACTTTGCGCTGAAGCGCACCGTCGTCTGGCTTTCATGGTGAATGACGATGCTGCGGGGAACAACGGCGCAGCCCCAATGATCACGGACGGCACGCTCGCAGAAATCAACTTCCTCAAAATAGATCGGCCAGTATCCCGCGTCCAGCATCCCCACCCGGTCAATCACCGCGCGGCGGATCGCCATCGCAGCGCCCGTGACGTATGGTGCATCAATGCGCGCGGGAACGTCCTCGTCCTCTTTCCACTCCGCGTTCCATTCCTTGTGATCGGTGAGGCCGTTGGCGTGGATGACGCCGCCGCGATGCTGGATTTTCTCCGCGCCGGGATAAAGCAACGAGCAGCCAACGATGCCAAGTGTGCGATCCTGCGTGAGCGCCTCCTGAATGGGCGCGAGCCAGTTCACGCGCGGTTCCGTGTCGTCATTCAGCAGCACGATCACTTCGCCCGTGGCGTTCACAATGCCCAGATTGTTTCCCCCCGCGAAGCCCAGATTGCGCGGCGCGCGAACGAGTTTCACCCACGGGTAGCGCTCCGCGACGAACTCCGACAAGCCGTCGTGGCTGCCGTTGTCCACGACGATCACCTCCGCCGCGCGGGGGGTGCACGCGGCGAGCGCATCCAGCGGCATGGCAATGCGCGAACGCCCGTTCAGCGAGACGATGACGATGGAAAACCTCATGCGCAAATCCAACATCGCGCGGGCAAATTGGCGCAAGGGCCGTGAATGCTCAACGGCCGCTTGACCGTGCTCCATTCCGCACTTTTCATGGGGTGATGCGATTCACGCC
>JADZDZ010000050.1 GCA_020850785.1 Candidatus Sumerlaeota bacterium
AGTACTACCTGACGGATACCATTGCGTATCTTAAGAAAAAGGGGCGTGGTGTGGGAGCGGTGATCCACCCGGAAGCGTCTGATTTTCTTGGGATTAACGATCCGGCGGACATGGCCTTGGTGGAGGGAAAACTTGGCGATCGTGTCAAGTATCAAATCTTGTCTTCCGGTGTCCGAATTGACGACCCCGCGAGCGTTCGTATCGAGCCCGGGGTGCAGATCGGGCCGCGAACTCGGATTCTTTCCGGTGTCACGCTGGAGGGGAAGACGGTGGTGGGTTCGGACTGCGTGATCGGCCCTCATGTGACGCTGTCGGATGTGCGCATTGAGGACTCGACGATTGTGTCTCCCCACTTGATCTCGCGGAATCGCCGCACTTAGGCTTGGCTTTCCATTTCAAAAACTGCGCGTGATTCCATGCACCTGATGTCGTCTGACAAGTCGCCGGTTATTCTGCCGGGCTCCGCTTCCGCCGCGCTGGCGGCGGAAATTTCGGAGCAGCTGGGGCTTCCCGTAAGTGTGGTGGAGCGGCGGAAGTTCTCCGATTCCGAGACGTTTGTGAAAATTTCGGATAACATTCGCGGGCGCGATGTGTTCGTGGTGCAGAGCACGGCGTTTCCCACGAACGACAACCTGATGGAGTTGTTGCTGCTGCTGGACGCGGCGAAGCGGGCCTCTGCGGCGCGGGTGACGGCGGTGGTGCCCTATTTCGGCTACGCCCGGCAGGATCGCAAGGACCAGGGGCGGGTGGCGCTCAGCGCGAAGCTGGTGGCGAACCTTGTGGCGACGGCGGGAGCGGACCGTTTGCTGGCGGTGGACCTGCACAGCGGCCAGATACAGGGGTTCTTCGACATTCCCGTGGATCACCTGCTGGCGGGGACGACGCTGGTGGAAGCGGTTCATAGGGAAAAGATCACGGATTTTTGCGTGGTGTCGCCGGATGTGGGGAACGTGAAGCTGGCGCGAAATTACGCGGATGTGCTGCGTGTTCCGCTGGCGATCGTGGACAAAAGGCGCCCCCGGCCGAACGTGAGCGAGGTGATGGCGATCATTGGGGAGGAGGAGGTGCGCGGAAAAAATGTGCTGCTGTTCGATGATATGATTGACACGGCGGGGACGATCTGCAACGCATCCGAGGCCCTTCTGACCCGTGGGGCGAAGGATATCTATGCCTTTGCGGTACACGGCGTCATGTCTGGGCCGGCTCTTGAGAGGCTTGATCGTTGCCCCATCAAGGGTGTCTTTATCACCAATTCGATTTCGCAGGAAGGGCGCAAGCTGCCTGCAAAAATCAAGGTGTTAAGCATCGCCCCGTTGCTCGCTCAGGCCATCGAGCGAATTCACAACCACCAGTCCGTCAGCGATCTCTTTAAACAGATGGCCCACTAAAGTTTCAAGGGTCCGGGGCATTGCCGCCTCCACCCACAGGAAAGAAAGACCATGGCAAGTTACGCACTGAAAGCCGAAGTCAGGGACGCCTTCGGCAAAGAGAAGTCGAAGAAACTCCGCGGCACGGGCAACTTCCCGGCTGTGGTTTATGGCGCAGAGAAGGACTCGGTTGCGCTGACGCTGAACACGCGCGAGACCGAGACGGTGCTTGGGCGCATTCACGGTGAGAAGGTCCTTGTGGATCTGGAGTACGGTGGCACGAAGGACAAGGTTTTCGTGCGCAACGTGCAGCGCGATCCGGTGAAGGACAAGCTGATCCATGTGGACTTTTACCGCGTGGACCTGAACCGCGAGATCGACACGCAGGTGGCAATTCACGCGGTTGGGACGCCCGAAGGCGTCAAGCTTGGTGGCTTTCTTGAGCACGGTGTGCGCGAGATCAGCATTCGCGCGCTGCCGACGAAGATTCCTCCGCACATCAATGTCAATGTGGCCGACCTGAAGATTGGCCAGTCAATTCACATTCGCGATCTGCAGGCCATTGACGGCGTGAAGATTGTGACGCCAGGCGAGGCGCTGGCGTTCGCGGTTGTGGCGAAGAAGAAGGACGAGGAAGTGGCTCCTGTTGCTGCGGCCGCGGCTCCCGCCGCTGGTGCCGCCGCAGCCGCCCCCGCAGCAGGCGCGAAGGGTGCCGCGCCAGCGGCCGGCGCAAAGGGCGCAGCTCCCGCCGCCAAGGCCCCCGCGAAGAAGTAAGTTCTTTCGCAGCGAGTATCCGAACCGCCCGGCCTGTTCATCAGGTCGGGCGGTCTTGTTTTCAGCGGGACGAATTTCCAGCCGCGGATTTACGCGGATTGGGAATGTCTATACAAGAGATGGACAAGATGGATGAGGGGGTCTTGTCCATCTGGTCCGTCTCTTTGTTTAAGCGCGACCGTTTTTGCCACGGGTCTTTTGGTGGGATCGAGGTGTGACGGAAAATAATCTTTCGCCGCGGATTTACGCGGATAGGGAATGTATATACAAGAGATGGACAAGATGGATGAGGGGGGGCGAAAATATCAGGAGATTTTTAGTATTTCGCGCAGGCGCGGGAGAATTAATTCGCCATGGTGTCGGGAATTTTCGATGAAGACGTTTCCGCTGATGTTTCCTTGAGTGATGACTCCGGCGATGAAAACGCCGGGGATGTTTGACTCCAGATTTGCGGGGTTGTGGACAGGCTTGTTGCTCTCCGGCTCCACGGAAATTCCAAGGTTTTTCAGGAATTGTGTGGGCGGATCATAGCCGAGGCAGGGAATGACAAAATCGTTCGCGATGGTCACAGTGGTTCCGTCGTCGATGCGGAGGGTGACGGTTTCACGGTCGATGCGCTCAACGTTGGATCCGAGGTAGCCGGCAATTTCATTATTTTTCAGGCGATTTTCGATGTCGGGTTTCAGCCAGTATTTCAAACCCTTTCCTGCAAATTCACGGCGTCGATAGCTGAGGGAAACCTCCGCACCGGCGCGCCATAATGTGAGGGACAGATCGACGGCGGAATTTCTTCCGCCAACGACGAGCACCTTCTTTCCGACATATTCGTGACTTTCAAAAAAGCGGTAGTGGACCTTGGGAAGGTCGTCGCCGGGAACGCCTAGTCGGCGCGGAGAATCCCAGGCCCCCACTGCAATGACAACGGTCCGGGCCAACACTGGAGCGGTGGGATCGGGTGGCGGGCACATCATGAGGTCGTGGGGACGGGCGTTGCTGTGGGCGAGTGCGACCTCAAAAATGTCGTCGCTGCGCCTGCTGATGCCGGTAACTTCGGTGTAGGTGGAAATGGGGAGTTTGTGATATTTCGCGAATTTATTGAGATAAATCAGGTAATCCTGGCGCGTCGGTTTGTCCTCGGTATTTATGAGCGGAAAATTCGCAATTTCCAAATTCTCATTGGTGGAGAAAAATCGCATGAAGGTGGGGTACTGCGCGATATGATGGCCGATGGGTCCCTTTTCGAAGACGCGAAGGGAAATCCCCGCACGGGTGAGGGTTTCGGCGATGGCGATGCCGGCGGGGCCGCCGCCGATGATGACACAATCGAGAATCTGATCAGGCACGACGGGGTACTTTCGTTAAAGATGGTGGGAGAATTCCACCGGGGAGGGTGCAATTTCCTTGCCGGGCGTGGCTGGGAAAGGGGAAAAGAGGAAATCACACCCGCATTGCTTCTCAACGGAGAACCACGTCCATGCGTATTTCCCTTTCTCATTCAACTTTGATGACAGTTTCGGCGCTGTTGCTGGGCGCCTCGGCGGCATTGGCGCAGGATGCGCCCCCGGCGGCGACGCCGACTCCCGGAACAAACTCGCCTTTTACGGAGGCGAAGGCGGATTCAGGGAATCCCTTCGGCGCGGACCAATCGAAGCCCAAGGGGCCGGTTTCTCTGGATGATGCGATTCGCGCGGAGGAAAACGCGAGCGGAGCGCCAAAGGCCGCGTCGCTGGCGACGCCTGAGGGGCAGAAGGATCCCTTCGCAGAGAACAAGGGAACGCTTGATCCGTTGACAAAGCCGGTCGCCACGCCGGCCCAATCGATTCTGGATTCGCCGGCTCCGGCGGCCAATTCCAGCGCCGCTTCGTCTGCCGTTGTGGCGGACCCGTTCGCTGACAGTTCGATGCCGGCGGCTCCCATGATGAGCGCGCCGGTTTCGGAGGCGGCATCGCCCGGCGCGCCCGCTGCGGCGTCCACGGCAGTGGTGGATTCGCTTCCCTGGGCGGAGAGCCTTGATGCGGCGATCGCGAAGGCAAAGGCGGAGAAGAAGGGGGTGTTGGTGGTATTCAGCGGCGAGACTCCGCTGTGGGATGGCTTCAACGCGGCGTTGAATTCCTCCACGGTGGCGCCGGGCGTAGTGCGTAATTTTGTGCCGGTGAAGCTGGACCTGAAGTCCAACGAGGCGGTTGCGAAGAAATACGCGGTGAAGCGCGCGCCGTATGTGGTGGTGCTGAACAAATTCGGCTACACGGCGGGCCACGTTCAGCCGACAGCTGACGCGGGCGCGCTGCTGGCGTTGCTGAATCCGTTCATGAAACTGGGCTAAGGCTAGCCATCAAGGAAGTGACAGTGCCGATTTTCGCGCCGGCGGGCTGAATAGACATACAGTCCGCCGGTAGCATTTTCATCCTTCGGAAGGCGTGGACGGCAGGCGATGGACGATCCGCTTCAAAGCAAGGCCACGATCAAGGTGGGTGACAAGAACGTAACGTTCGAGTTGCTGGATTCGCGGCTGAGGAAAATCGCGCTGGCGATAGGCTGGATGATCATCGCGGCGGGGGTGATCGCGGCGCTGGCCTTTGCGTGGCCATTCATTGCCATGCTGGTGCGGACGCTGACGCCGTTCCTTGCGGCGCTTGTTTTCGCCTACATTTTCAACCCGATCGTGACGTTTGTGCAGAAACGCGCGCGCCTGTCGCGTGTGGGCGGGGTGCTTTTTCTGTATTTCTTGTTTGTCGTGGCAATTTCGATCTTTTTTGCAATTCTGCTTCCGATCCTGATCACGCAGATCAAGGGGGCGTATTACGGAATTTCGGATTTTATCAGCGCCCGTATGGAACAGAAGTCGGTGCTGACGAACATGGTCGCGGATGTTCAGGCGTGGTTGGACAAGCAGGGAATCGTGGTCGAGGACCTGCTGAAGCAGGCGGTGATGAGCGAGGGGGTGCGCAAGACCGCGCAGAATGCGGCGACATCGGGCTTCCGGCTGGTGGGCGATGCGTTGACTTTCGTCTTTCTGGTGCTCATCAATCTGTTCGGCGTGGTGATGTCTTTTGTGCTGGTAATTCTGGCGAATATTTACCTGCTGCTGGATTTTTCAAAGCTACCAAATATTCTGGAAATAATTATTCCGGAAAAATCGCGGGACCGCACCTTCAGCATTCTTTCAAAAATCGACGTGGCGGTGGGCGGATTTATTCGCGGGATGATGATCGATGCGTTCCTCGTGGGGCTGATGACGTTCTTTGGGCTCTATTTGATCGGCCTGAAGGAGTACGCGCTGCTGATCGGAATACTGGCGGGGCTGGGGACGCTGGTGCCCTACATGGGGCCGATTTGTGGGTGCGTGCCTGCGCTGCTGTACGTGATTTTCTCGAACACCTACGACACCACGCAGGAACGTGTGTACATGGGGATTTGGGTGATCGTGCTGACGGTGGCGATCCAGTTGATCGAGGGGTTTGTTTTCCAGCCCAAGATCGTGGGAAAGGCGGCGCAGCTTCATCCGTTGGTGGTTCTGTTCTCGCTGGCTTTGGGGGCGAATTTTGGAATTCTGGGGCTGATTCTGGCGGTGCCGCTGGCGTGCATCGGGCGGGTGTTGGTGAAGGAATTTTACTGGGACAAGAGGGAGTTGTCCTGGCGCGTGCGGACGGGAAAGAATAATTTGGCTGAGTGGGAGGAAAAGAAGCTGAAGGCGCCGGAGGAACCGCCGGCCCCGCCGCCCCAGCCTGCGTGAATTATTCGACTCTGCGGCGAATCCAGAAGCTGCCGGTTGCGGGATGGGCCTTCGGATCGTAGTGGGCAAAAATCCCGGAGAGAAAATCCTGCTCGCGTGTGGTCAGGTAGTGGCCCGCGAGAAGAATCTCAAAATCCGAATTAAATGCCAAAAATGCCTGCAATAAATACTGCTCATTCCAGAACCAACGCTGCCCAAGCGCGTAATCGCGGGGATATTCATTGGGCAGTTGAATGTCGTGAATGTGAATAATCACGCCGGGCTTCAGGCGGGGGATGATTTCGAGGAAAATTTGCCGAACGTCGCTGCCGATGTTGAGGACGTGGCTGGAATCAATGAAAAGAATGTCGCCCGATTGGAGTTCGTCGAAGAGCTGTGGATCGACGTCCTGAATGCGTTTGCGATGGAGGGTTCCCCCTGCGGGATTGGCGGGCAGCATGGGGGGAGGAAAAGGGTCAATTCCCGTGTATTTGCACGGCTTTCCCGCTGCGGCGTTGAGGGAAAGTGCCTGCTGAAAAACGAGGGTGGACCAACCGCATCCA
>JADZDZ010000051.1 GCA_020850785.1 Candidatus Sumerlaeota bacterium
GCGCTTTGCGGATCAAGGTTCAGGTGAACCTCGTGCAGGATGATGTACTTTACCTTGTATTTCAGCAGGTTGGCGGCGAAGCGGTCGATGTCCTTGGGCCAGCGATCAGGGAAGTCTGTCGTGACCAGCGCAAACTTCAAGTCATTCTCCAGCGGCTGATACCAGTCCGCAGGCACGCGCCCGCCGTAGCCCCACAGCACGGTCTTGTGATGATATGCGCCGTAGTGCATGTAGTGATCCATGCCGCGCACGTAGGGCACATCCAGCACCGCAAAGTCGCCCGGCTCCCGCGCGATTTGCTCCCAGAACTCGGAATACTGCGGCGCGGAAAATTTCGTCGGCCACTTGTTCACGTCCGCCATGTGCAGGACGATCAGTGCCACTGCAGTGGGAACTGCAAAACGTCGCAGCCGTTTGTTTCGCAGGAGATGCAAAATGCCGTAGCCCGCCAGCAGCGCCAGCGCCACCTGCGTGCCGAGCATGAAGCGCCCCGGCGTGCGCATCGAACTCATCACCGGCAGGTCCTTCAGCAGGTAGAACGGCCCCGGAATCCATGTCCTACCGAACAGCGGGCCATCGGGCCTGCCGGACCAGTTCAGCGAAATGATGGGGCCAAAGCTCATCAGGGCGCAGGTGATGGCAACCGCCGCAAGGAATCCCGTTCCCTGCTTTCGCGACCGGACTCCAATGATGGCCAGCACCAACGCGATCATTCCCAGATACGCCGTGAAGAGCGGCTGCGTTTCGATCTTCGCGTCGCGCAGCAATGCGGTGATCCAACCGGTGATGCGCCCCGTCGTTGGCGAGAAGAAAACCTCTGCAACCGTGTTGCGATACTGATACATGTCTCCCAGCGGATCATCGCCGCCCATGCGCGCGATGTCGCCGCCGAATGCCTTCCATGTTTGATACAGCAGGGGAGCGCTCAGCAGCGCGCCGATCGCTCCGCTGGCACACAGCCAGGCAATCGCGCGCCAATCCTTTCTGATCGCGCGATCCACGACGAAGACACCGCTAATCACGACCACATGCGTCAGCAGTTGGATTTGAAACCAGGCGGCGACGGCCGACGCGATCCCCGCCAGCAGCGCCGGCTTCCCCAGATGGCGTCCCCTTCGCATCAGCAGCAGGCAGCCGAGAAACACCACCAGACCTTCCGACGATGACATCCAGGGCGTTGCAATGTGGGTGACGACGGAACCGCACCAGCCGCAGAACCATCCGCCCACCAGCGCCGGAAGGAAGGCGCCGCGCAGCAGCCGGCGAAGGACGCCAAATGCTGTCAGCGCCACCGTCAGCGGAATCGAGACGTCAAAAAGATTCCCGATCAGTTGCGGCGCGCGGTGCCCGCCGAAAAATGCGAACAGCAGCTCCCGGCCGATGCCGTTCGATTGCAGCATCGTGGGAATTCCCCGCGGCGGGAGAATGTTCGGCAGGAACCAGATCGAACCTCCGTTCCCACGCACAACCTCGTTGTACCACCAGATGCGGTAGTAGATTCCCGCGCCTTCAAACCATGCCAGCGGGGCATCGAAAAAATGCAGGATTCCCGGAAAGTACGCGATGAACGTCAGCAGTGTATAGACAAGGAATGCAACCAGCCACGCGTGGATCGGCGAACGTGGGAATGAGCGGCGCGAAGGTTTCGCCCGCACGCTTTCGCTGTCCAATTCGTTGCCCATGGCACGAACAGCCTAGATGAAAAAAAAGGTGCACGGGCAGTGTGCCCGTGCACCGAGGAATTTGTCCACTGGTGAAATGACCGCGCAGCGCGCGCTCACCGCGCAAACTCCACGTTGCGCGTCTCCCGCAGCACCGTCACCTTGATCTGTCCCGGATACTGCATGTCCGCTTCGATCTTCTTGGAGACGTCGCGTGCAAGCTGCGCGCATTCGTTGTCGTTCAGCTTCTCCGGCTGCACCACCACGCGGACTTCGCGTCCCGCCTGCACTGCGTAGGCTTTTTCCACACCGGGGAAGGCATTGCAGATTGTTTCAAGCTGCTCCAGCCGCTTGATGTACGATTCCAGCGATTCGCGCCGTGCGCCGGGGCGCGCCGCGCTCACGGAATCCGCCGTGATCACCAGCATCGCCGTCAACGTTCGTGGTTCCACTTCGAAGTGGTGCGCCTCGATGGCGTGGACGATTTCCTGCCGCTCGCGGTGCTTCTTGGCCAACTCCGCGCCGATTGCCGCGTGCGGACCTTCCACCTCGTAGGACACCGCCTTGCCAATGTCATGCAGGAAGGCGGCCCGCTTTGCCAATTGTGCGTCGAGTCCCAACTCGCTCGCGATGACTTCCGCGATGCGCGCCACCTCGATCGAATGATGGAGGACGTTCTGTCCGTAGCTTGTGCGATACTTCAACCGCCCCATCAACTTCACCAGTTCGGGATGGATGTCGTAGATGCGCAGTTCCAGGCACGCCGCCTCGCCCGCCTCGCGCGCCGAGTCCAGAACCTGCTTCTCCGTCTTCTCCACCAGTTCCTCGATGCGGCTGGGGTGAATGCGCCCGTCCGCCATCAATTTTTCCAGAACGATGCGCGCAATTTCACGCCGCATGGGGTCGAAGCAGGAGAGGACGATCGCCTCCGGCGTGTCGTCCACGATGAAGTTCACGCCGGTCAGTTGCTCCAGCGTGCGGATGTTGCGCCCTTCGCGGCCGATGATGCGCCCCTTCATTTCGTCGCTCGGCAGGTTCACGACGGAAACGGTCGTTTCGGAAATATGTTCCGTCGCGACCTTTTGAATCGCCAGCGTCAGGATTTGGCGGCTCTTCTTGTCCGCCTGCTCCTTGGTTTCCTGCTCCACGCGGCGGATTAGTGCCGCCGCCTCCTGATGGACGTCCTTTTCCAGTTCCTGAAGGAGGAGCTTCTTCGCCTCCTCCACGCTCATGCCGGCGATTTCCTCGCTGCGTTTCACGAGACCCACACGGATGCGCTCCGATTCCGCCAGCGTTTCCTCCCGCTTGCGCACCAATTCGGCGGCTCGTTTGTCCTTCTTTTCAATGCCCTCTTCGCGCCGTGCCAAGGCCTCCTCGCGACGGTCCGCCTGCTCCTCGCGCTTCTTCAGGCGGGCTTCCGTGCGGTCCGACTCCTCGCGGGAGCGGGCTATTTCCTTCTGCGCGGCGGCCTTGCGTTCCTCCACCTCGCGCGTGGCGTCGTGTTCTGCCTTGCGGATGATTTCGAGAGCTTGTTTTTCCGCGTCGGCCTTTCTGGTTTCAAGCTTTAGCAGTTCTTCTTCAATATCGACTTCAACTTTGGTGCGGGTGCGATCGCGAAGCATGTAGCCTGCGATGCCGGCAATGAACATAAAGGCGCACCCCACCGCCGCGTAAATCAACAGCACAAGTGGGTTGGACATGACGAAACGGAACTCCTGATAGAAGGTTGATATGTCGAAGTTTGGAAGTGTCAGTGAAGGTCATCGATAATTCCCCCGCGCGACATGATGCGGGTATGGGGACCGAAACTCTGGAGGAGCACTTGCAGGGCCGTCAATGATGAACCGTTCCGCAACAGCAAGGCTTGCGTTGCACCGGCCCGCTTCTTGATAATCCTCTCCGCTGTCCGCCTTCCTTCCAAGGGTCGGCGGGTGCGGCCACGCCCATGAGGCGCTCCGGCCTCCCATTTCAGTTTCGAGAGCATACCCCTCCATGTCCTATTTCCGCTTCGCGACCCCGGCATATCCCGAAGAAGACGTCAAACCCATGCGGGAGGAGCTTGAAGCCGTCGGCGCGAAGTCCCTTCGCACCCCCCAGGACGTCGATGCGGCCTTGGCCAACCAGTCCGGTACCACCCTCGTCATTATCAACTCCGTGTGCGGTTGCGCCGCTGGTGGCGCCCGTCCCGGCGTTTCCGCCGCGCTCCAAAACGCAGTAATTCCCGACCAGATCACCACGGTCTTTGCCGGCGTGGACAAGGAAGCCACCGCCCGCGCCCGTCAGCACATCACGAACTATCCTCCCTCCAGCCCCTCCATTGCCCTCTTCAAGGATGGCAAGCCGGTCTACATGATGGAGCGCCACATGATCGAAGGGAAGACGCCGGCCCAGATTGCCGAGGACCTTGCGGCGGCTTTCGACAAGCACTGCACGAAGCCGGGCCCTTCCATTCCCGCAGAGGCGTTTGAAAAGCTCCAGTTCGTCCAGGTCTGCGGGACGCAACTGGCCGCGAAGGCGAAGAAGTTGGCGATGGCGGCGCGCGCCCAGCAGCAGCAGTGACGCCTTGGTGAAAATGCTTCCGATGGCGCGGGCGTTTTGCCCGCGCTTTTTTTTTGAATTGCTTGTGAGAGGTGAAATTCCCGCCGGTTGTGCAACGGCGGGAAAATGATTACGAACTTGCAGGCAGCTTGAGCGCCGCTCCGGCCTTTTCGTGGACGGCGCATTCGTGCCCGTCGTGGCAAACGTCGCATTCATCGGGGCCTGGGCAGATGACGCTGTGGGCCTTCCAAGCCTTGAGGAAATCCTTCACGGGCTTGTGTTCCTCGTGGATGAAGTGCATGAAGGCGAGCATCTTCTTGCGCAGGTCGGAACTGAGCAGGTGCTCCATCTTGCAGGCGTCGATGCTGGCCTGTGTGTCGTTAAGGCCCAGCACTTCCGTGAGGAACTGCACGAGGAGCTTGTTGCTGACGTTGATTTCGTGGGCGAGTTTTTCCCCCTGCGGTGACAGGCGCAGGAACTTGTTGTGATCCTCATCCACCCAGCCCTTCGCCTTGAGGGTCTTAAGGCTGGTGGAGGCGCTGCCGGCGGTGATTTCCAGCTCGCGGGCGACATCGGTCATGCGCGCATAGCCCTGACGCTTGTGCAACTCATGGATGGCCATGAGGTAGTGCGCCATGCTGTGCGTAATTTCGTTATTTTCGAACTCTTTCCATTCCTTCATGGTTCACCGGTTGCCGAGGAGGACGATCCATTCATCGTAGTGAGAGTTAGGGTTATGGGATGGCACAATGCAATCCCATAATTTGAGCGTGGCGGTGCTCAGAGCGACGCCACTTTGTCACTTAGCAGGTTTTCGGCCCGTTTGGGTTCACCAAAGAGGCGGCGGTAAAGGGCCGTGCAAAGGATGTTTTCGGGATCGCAGGCGGCCTTCAGGGCCTCGAACCTGCGGACGGCCTCCGCGCCCAGATAGCGGGCCGGCGTGCCCTGGCGCATGGTGCTGTCCTTCGCGAAGTAGAAACGGCCTCCGGCGGCGAGGACCAATTCGTCCATCTCGTGGCACAACTTCCAGAGGTTGGCCTTGTTCGCGGCGGTAACGGGATAATCAAGCGCGAGGGAAAAACCGTCCACGCCGTGGGAGATGAGGAAGTCGTCGCGTTTGTGCTTCTTTGTCACGCTCAGGTAGGGGATGATGCCGCGCTTGTGGGAGAGGCGGATTTGCTGGGTGAAGATTTTCGCCGCCTTGTCTGCGGGGACGAAGGATTGATACTGGATCAGCCCACCGGGGCGGTATGTTTGTTTCCATTCGGGAATGTAATCCAGCAGGAAGGCGAAGGCGGCGTGGCTTTGCAGGTAGGGCTTCGATGCGCCGGGTTTCAGGCGCGCGTTCCACTTCGCCGAATTGATGAGCCTCATGCCGGTGTTGTTCACGAAGGGGATCATCAACTTGTGCAGGATGGACTTGGGAATGAATCCCATCAGCAGGTCGGGCAGGTCCTGGTTTTTCACGCGCAGCGTCTGCGCGAGCATGCGGTCCTCGCCCGGTTGCAGGTGCCGCGCGAAGTGCATCTCGCCGCGCCCCACGTTGCCGCGTCCGTTGGCGAAGCAATCACACCAGCCCACCATGTAGTCCATGCGATGTTCATTTTCGTCGAAGGCTTCGATCATTTCATCGAAGTTGCGCACGTAGCGCGGCGTGACCTCCAGATTGCCGCTGTATATACGCTTCATCTTCAGCGTGATCTTGGTGAAGACGCCGAGCATGCCGAAGCCGGAAATGGCGGCGTGGAAAAGTTCACGGTCGCTTTCGCGCGTGACGGTGCGCAACTCGCCGCTGGGGAGAAGGATTTCAAATTCCGTGATGAAGTTGCCGAAGGGTCCCGCGTCGTAGGCGTTCTTGCCGTGAATGTTCATGCTGGCGCAGCCGCCCATGGTGGTGAACATGGTGCCGCTGACGACGGGGGGCCAGTAGCCGTCGCCGATGATGTAGCGCCACAATTCCGCGATGCGCAGGCCCGGTTCCGCGACGAGGATTCCCGTTTCCGGATTCCAATCGAGCACGCGATTCATGCGGGACAAATCGAGCACGAACTCCTCGCTGTTCTGGAAGGCGTCGCCGTAGCTGCGGCCCCCGCCCTTCAGCGCGATGGTGCGGCCCGCGGAGCGCGCACGGACGAAAACTTCCTTCAGTTGGTCAAGAGTCGATGGGCGGAAGACGTAGCTCATCGACTTCGACTCCATGCCCCATGCCTCCACCCATTCAAGGTGGTCGGGGAGCAGCGCATCGGTGGAAGGCGGCGCCACCTTCGGCGGGCGCTCGCGTCGCGGTTTGGCGACGACGACTGGCGCAGGTGCGGAGCGGCGTTTCATCAAATGTCCTTCCCGCGAAACAGCCACGACGGAACGCAGCGGATTGCCGTCATGATCGGCCACCAGATGATGGGAACGTAGGCGGTTGTGCGCGTGCGATTCAACGCGCGAAAAATCTGGTTGGCGGCTTCATCAGCGGAAATCATGAAAGGCATCTTGAGGCCTTCGGTCATCGGTGTCGAGACGGGACCGGGCTTGATGGTGACAACACGGACGCCTCGATGGCCGAGCCGTTTGCGCAGCCCTTCCATGTAGGACGCGAGCGCCGCCTTGCTGGCACAATAGACCGGCTGCCCCTTGCGGCCCCGATCACCGGCCACGGAACCCAGGGCCACGATCGTGCCGGACTCCTGCCGCTCGCAGCGCGTTGCCGCCTCGTTCAGCCATGCCATTGCGCCAAGCACATTCACCGCGAAGACCTGCTGGTCCTTCTGAAAGCTGTATTCATTCTTCGCCACGGGGGGCATCACGCCGGAGCAATAGACGATCGTGTCGAAGCCGCCCAGGTCGTGGACGATCTGCTGAAAAAGTTTCGGTGCTTCCTCAAACTTTGTCACGTCGTGCGGATAAATCGTGGCAAGCTTGCGGTCCTTGCGGTTGATGGCCTCTGCCACGCGTTGCAGTTCGGCTTCGCGGCGGGCCACCAGCGCCACGCGATAGCCGGCGCGGGCCATGCGTTTCGCCAGCGCTTCGCCAATGCCGGACGATGCGCCAATGATGATGGCGGAGCGGCCGCCTTTGGGGTTCTTTGGTGCCATATATTCGAAGGGGGAAGATGGCAGCGGACCGGGGGGACGGCAACAGGGAATCGTGTGACCCCCCTTCTTCCTTTCCGGTTGTTTTGCGTCGCGGGGACGGATAACGCTCTGGGCAAACACAACAGGAACCCCACACGCGGGGCCGTAGGAGAGCATTGATGAAGAAACGAATGTTTTCGTGGGCGCTTGCTTTATCCGCAGGCTTGATGTCGGCGCAGATGGCGCCGGCGCAGAATGAAATGCGTGCGGTCTATGCGGCGACTTTTGACATCAACACGCAGGCGAAGTGCGACGCGATCATCAACAACGTGCTTACGAATGGAAACATCAATGCCGTGTTTGTGGAGGTTCGCGGTCGCGCGGATTCCTACTACTATCCGAATCGCGAGGATTCAACGTATCCAAACAACGAGCCGCGCGGGGAGCTCTATGCGATCTCGCCGTCGGACTTGGACGTGCTCCAGTATTTCATCGATCGCCTTCACACGGCGACGCCGCGGGTGGAAGTCCACGCCTGGATGACCACCTTCAACTCCTGGAACCGCAGCACTCCGCCCGCATCACCGAATCACATTTTCAACGCCCATCCCGACTGGTTGACGGAGGATGAGGACAACGTGACCTACAACGATCCGGTGAATGATGACGCGCCGATTGATCCGGGAATTCCGGCGGTGCAGCAGCACATCTACAACGTGTTCATGGACGTGGTGCGCAACTACGACGTGGATGGCGTTCATTTCGACTACGTGCGATTGATCAATTCGGATGCAGGGTACGATCCGGTTTCGCTGGCGCGGTTCACGGCGGAAACGGGTTTCTCCTACAACCCCGATTCATCGCAGCAGGCGCTGGATGAAGTTTACGAGGCCTGGCGGCGCGACCAGATTTCGCGCATCGTGCAAAGCGTGACGAAGCAGACGCGCCTTGAGAAGCCGAACGTGCGCACGTCCGCATTCCTCGTGAACTTTGACGACAGCGTGGAGGTGCTCGCGCAGGGGTACAACTGGTGGGTGGCGCACGACGCGATCGATTTCCTCGCGCCGGGCTGCTACGCCAGCACCGTCTCTGCCACGGTGGCGGACTACGATTTCTTCATTTCAAAACTTTCCCAAAACGGCGACCAGAACGCGGTGCGCCTGTATCCGGCAATCGGTTCGTATTTGCTGACAACGTCCGCTGATCACAACAGCGTGGTGACGACGCTTCGCAGCAATGCGCGACCGGCGGAGGGCTTCGTGTTCTTCGACTACGGTTCGCTGTATGTTGATGGCACCCCTGCGGATGACTATGCGGATGCGCTGTTCACGGCGGGCGGGCCGATGGCTTCCTTCGTGGATGTTCCCGACTATCCCTACATCACGGGAAATGATCAGACCGCGCCCAATGCTCCCACGGGATTGAATGTCACCATTGGCGGGGATGGGACACCGACTATCACGTTCAACCGCCCGACGGCGGCGGGGGATGGTGACCTTCCGGTTCACTATCGCCTGTATCGCGACACGCAAACGCCGGTGCGCCGCTACTATTCCAACATGGTCATGGAGTGGTGGGATCCCGCGTCGCCGCGCACGTCCTTCAGCGTGAACGACACAACCGCGAATGGCAGCGTCTACTATGCGGCGGTTGCCTATGATGATTGGGAGAACGAAGCCTTCACGACCACCTCCGGCCCCCATGCGGCGGCGGACGGCGAAATCGTCGTGCGAAGCGTCAGCGCCGCCAACACCGTGAATCCCGTTGGCTACTCTGAAAACAATGGCGCGTTGTTCACCTTCAGCACCGCGAAAAGCACCGCAGACACTGGTGCGCCGGTGGCACAGACGCGTTTCTCCAGCAACGCAGCATTGACGGCATCGTACACAATCACGCCAACGATTCCCACGGCGGGGAATTACAACATCTACGTCACGACGCCAAGTGCAGCGAGCGTCAATGCGGCAAATTCAACCTACAGCATCGTTCACAATGGCCCAACGATCAACGGCACGTTTGCGCTGACGGCGGCCAACACGGGAAATACTTGGAGGCTGCTGGCGTCGAACGTTGCAATGTCCGCAGGAACCGGCAACACGGTGACCTTCTCCGAAGCCTCGCCGCAGGGGGACCGATTCTACGCCGATGCGGTGCGCTTCCTTCCTGTTCGCACGGCGCCGACAAAGGAATCGAAGCCTGCGGTGGTGCCGCCCGCTGATCCGACGCCTCCGCTGTCGATCATCATCGATAGCACGCCGCAGGCGCTCGACTACGATGACGATGGCGCAAGCGGTGGTTGGGCAACCTCCACCTTGGCGGGCTATTACAATGCCAATGCGCGCTTCTACAGCAATTCAAACACGTTCCCAATGACGCGCTACGCCGTGTACTTGGTGGACCTTCCCGTCGCTGGCGAATGGCAGATTGATGGTTGGGTGCGAAACAACATCGACCTCGCCCAGACCGTGCAATATCGCATCGTCAATTCGTCGGGCACCGTCGTGAACACAGTGGCGAGCCAGCGCACAGGCGTGAACTCGCCGACAACAGGCGCCTGGTTCATCAATGTGGACGGCCAGCCGAATGGCACCGGCATCATGCTGCCGAAGGGCCACAATTACATCACGATCTATGGCAACACTGGTGGCGCACAAACGGTGATCGCCGATGCGCTGAGGTTCACGCTCCTCAACGTCTCCCGCGTGGAAAATTGGGAGTTGTATTGAGAGGAACTTTACCTTGATGGATTCAGGTGGATGACGAAGGCCTGTTTGTTCAGGCCTTCGTCATCTGATCCGTTCCGGGGGGAGGCGCGTGGACGCGGCGCCCAGGCACTCAAAACCGCGTGTTCAGAAAAGCATCCAATCCCTGACGCTCGATCCGCCGCTGAGGCCGAAGTAATCGAGCACATCGCTCATCATCTGCAGGCGCGAGCTTTCAGGATAGACGGTTTCAAAGGCGAATGCAACGTACACCAACGCGCCGGGTGTGCTGCCGGAGCCGAATGTTCCCTTGTATTGAATTCCCGCCAGATTTCCGGCACTGTATTCCAGCGCGCCAGTGCTGCCGCCGGCCGTGGTGATCATGTCGGGGAAGCCCGGCAGGTAGGGAGCGTCGCCGCCGTTTCCGAAATTGAACGAATGCGAATCGAAGCAGGAACCAACCCCTGACGTGCCGGTTGTTGAATAATCGTTCGAATCATCAGCGACGTAGGCAGCCTTCAGGTACGTGAGATAGAAGAGTTGATCGGGCGCGGGCTGCGATGTGCGGCCAAGGTCCCAGCCGATCTCGTTTCCCGTGACGAAGAGCGCGCCACCCGATTCGAGGTAGGCGGCGACGTTCGTTTGCTCGCTGCTGCTGAAGGTTTCATCCACCGTTGACTCGTCACCGAGCGCGTAAATCACCGCGCCATGGCCGCCAAGGCTGATGCCCGCGCCAACGGCCTCATTCGCGCAGGTATCGAAGGAGTTCCCATGCGCCGCGATCGCGCGACCGTGGTCCGCGGCGAAATCATGGTTCTCGCCGTTGCTGAAGCCCGTTTGCGTCACCCAGCGATCATAGCCATCCACGAGAAGAATTTCCGCCGCGCCGGTGCCAAGGCGAAGGCCGTAAACGTCCGAAGGAATGCTTTGGGCAACAACCACGGCAGTCAGGTAGAAGTAGCGGCTCTGACCGGGGAGCAATCCCGTGACCACGGTGGAGGTTGCGGCGGGACTGATCGCACCATTGAGCAACGTCCAGCCCGTGAGGCCGTCGGCACTTGCGTAAAGGCGATAGGCCGTGATGCCCGGCGTGGATGACGGCGTCCAGGAAATGGTGGCGGTGCCGCTCACGCCGCTTCCAACGACGCTGAGCAACGTGGGCGGATTCGGATTGCTGGCGGCCAGTTCCGTTTTTGTGCAGAGAATCCACTCATCGGGATCGAAGGTCGCATCTGAAGGTTCAGCGGCGACGGGACTGGAGAAGCTCTGCGTGCGCAGATTGTTGGTGACCTTCACGACCGTTGATCCGCCACCGACAAAATCCACGCCAATATCGACCGGCATTTCGTAGACCGAATCCACCTGCGTCTGTTCGATGCTAAGGTCCAGATACCAAGTGCCTCCATCCTGATGCGAGGCCCATGACCAGGAGTAGGCGGGGCGCGACGAGCGCAGCAGCCACTGGTCGAAGAACCAATCCAGTTGCTGGCCGTAGACGGCCTCCTGATGATCCTCAAAGTCCTGCGTCACGACGGTCTTGTAGCGCAGGTTGGCGTCGGCGAGGTAATTCTTCGTCGCTTGGAAAAAATTCGCATCGCCCACAACGTGACGCAGCATGTGCACGACCCAGGCGCCCTTGTAATACGTGACGGAGAGGCCAAAATCATCGGCGCTGGGGCTGATGACGGGCCGCGAATCGGATGAACTGCTCCTGAAGGACGCCCTCTGCGTCTTGTAGGCCGCGACGCCGTTCTTGTGCTCCTGCCAGAGGGCCTCCACGTACGACGCCCATCCTTCGCTGAGCCACAGGTGATCGAAAGTCTCCGTGCCCGTGCACACGCCAAACCACATGTGGGCAAGCTCGTGAATGTTGCGACGATGATAGGCGGGATTGTTCAGGTTTCCGTTCGGCATGCTGGTGCACGTTTGGTGCTCAACACCGAATGAAATGCCCCATGTTGCGGTGACGTATTTTTCATTCAGGAAGGGATATTCGCCGAAGGTGTCGGCGAAGTATTCCATCACTTCGATCGTGCGGGGAAGCTCCTGTGATTCGGACGCGTAGCTGGTGGGGTAGACGTGATGCGCGACGGGCATGGTCGTCACGTTATCCAGCGCCGTGTAGGTGCCGCTGGCCACTTGATAATTCGTGGCGGCGAGCGAAACATACTGCGAGGCGATGGGATAGGTTTCATCCCAGTGATAGGTTGAGTTCGGGCCGCTGGTCGTGATGGAGGTCAGCGTGCCGTTGGAAACGACCGAGAAGGGAAAACCCGAATAGCTGGCCGTGGGAACGGTGGCGTGCATCGCGACGGTGAACTTGTCGCGTGGCAAATCCTTGCAAGGATACCACGTGCGCGCATTGTAGGGCTGGTTGTTTGTGTAAATGAGCGGGACGCCGTTCTGCGTGCTGCGAATGTATGCCAGTGATGCAACGGGTGTGCCGCTGTAATTGACGCGCACCGTGAATGTGTTCCCCGCAGCGACAGGTGAAGGGAGCGTGATATTCACCTTCTCCGTGGTGGTGTTCCACGTGTAGGACAGCGTCGGCGTGGAGGGACCGGAGTCGATGGAGGAAATGGTCATCGCTCCGCCGTTGTCGTTGAAGTCGAGGACGCAATTCGTCAGGTTGGCGACAAGGCTGCGTGCGGTAAGGGTCGCAACGCCTGAGGGAATGGTCGCCGCCGCAGTGTTCAGCGTGAGCGCGAGGTCCATGTGCTCAACGTCATAATCATCCTGATTCGGATCGCTGGGCGGCTGATCCCGCAACACGGAAACGAAGCTGCTGAAATGTTCCTCCTCCGCGAAGTTGATGGAGAATGCCAGCAGGTCGGTAACGGCGACGGGTTCGCCGCTTGCAGAGGTGATCTTGATTTCGTTGGCACCCGCCGTCAGACGACCTTCCTGAATTCCGTACCACGATCCATCGCTTTCAACGATGGGATCAACTTCGTAGGGTGCGCCGTTGATCTGCAGCTTCCACCCATCCGCCGGAGCCTTGCCGGCAACGCGCAAAGCGAACGGCTGACGGGCCGCTTCCGCATCGAGCGTTGCTGTGATCGCCGGGCTGAGGGACCGCGCGCCCGTTCCGTTGGCGGATTGGTTGATCAACACCGTTCGTTGATCGAGAGTGAATGAATCCGGCAGGGCGGAGGCCAGTTGATGGCCCGCGAGAATGGCTGCTGCCAGCAGGGCACAGCGGAGGGAGCGGGAATACTTCATGGTGGATGAAGCTCATACTTCCAGCGGATTGAATGACTTTATATTAATCCTGCACGGCACGAAATGGACGCAATTGCATTATTTGGACCGCGATAAGCGAGGAAAAATCAGCGATTCAAGGCGGGGGAAGCTGCACCTTGAGGTCGCGATCCTCGCCGACAGTGACCGTGGTTGCGATGCGATCGAAGCCGGGACCGGCGGCAGCCACATTCAGGATTTGCGCATTCAGGGGAGGCAGCGGGATGATACCCGATGGAGGAATCGTCAACGCGATCGGCGGAGCGGAACGATACGCGCCGTTGAGCCAGACGCGGCCTTCCTTCAACGGGTTTCCATCGTGTGTTGAAATCGCGAGCGTTCGCTGAGGAACCTCGCGCGAGAAATCCGTGAGCGTGACAATGGTTTCGGGCGCGTCGCTGGTGATGGGCGCTTCCGTGCTGAGAATTGTGAAGAGCGGATTGGCCGCGACGGCCACTCGATAGTTGCCGCGGGCCGTGACGGAGACGGCCATTTCTCCCGGCGCGGGAATGAATTCGTCGGCGGCCTCGTCGATCCAGAGGCCGGAAGTGTTTCGCTGCAGAATGAAGATGGGCCGACGGATGGGTGAATCCTTCGCAAGTTGCGTGATTTCGTTCGCGCGCTCCGGATCCATTTTCAGCACGATCCACTGGTAGGCGGGCACACGCCATTCAACAATCTGCTGGCCGGTGGCGTCCGGAGGCGCGGTGAACTTGAAGGTGGCTTGCGAGGGCGAGCGCGGGCGCGGGGAGTCGTCACGCGGAATGGTCGCGTTGAAGGTGCACTCCACGCCGGGGGGAATGCCCTCAAAGGAAAAGGAGCCGTCGACGTCGGTGGTCTGCGCACCGGCGAGCGGCGCGCCTTCGCGTTCGATGGATGCGTTTGCGATGCCGGTGTCGCTGTTTCCCAGAAGCAGCCGCCCGCGCAGTGACAACGCCGTGGAGGGAATCCCTTCGAATACCGCCCCAAGGTCGATGGTTGCATCAAGGACCTGCTGGTCCTTCAGCGGAAGTTCGACAGGTTTGCCTTCGATGCCCGTCAGGGTGCGGAAGGTGATGCGAATTGATGGGTCCGGCGGAAGCGGCGCGATCGTCGTCATCACCGCTGCATTTGCGGTCAGCGATTCCTCCTCGCGCAGCGTGGCGAGAATATCGGGGCGCACCTTCTCAACATAGGTGAGCAGTTCACTCGCGCGTTGTGCGCTTGCTTCGTCCGGGCGCCGCTGAAGCCCGATCAGAAAATCCTCATGCCCCTTCGGCACATTGGCAAAGGAGAGCCGCAATCCCGTGGGAAGAATTGGAGTGATGTCGCCGAAATCGTACTGGGTCTGCGTCGCGGGGAGGTTCTTCGGCAATTCAACGCGCGCGTGATACCACGCGTTGTCGGAGGGACGAATGGCCTCGATGCGATAGACGGAGGCGAGCGGCGCCCAGGGGAAATTGATGGTGCCGTTGTGCTGATCATCCGGCGTCGGTGTGATCCATTCGGGGTCCTGATAGTGAGCGAAATCGAAAGGCGATTTTGGTTTTTCATTCTGCGTCAGCGTGGTCGCCTGCGCGTTGATCTCAGTCCAGTCCTCGGCCGAAATGGTTCCTGCGGAGACCGCCGCCTTCACACCCGCACCGCCAAGAAGCCGTGCACGCACAGTGATGTTTTCCGCGCGCTGGCGGGTGGTCTCGCGTGGGGTTTTGGCGTGATGGATGACGGCGTTTCGGGGTTCCTGTTTTACCTTGGATTTGGGCGGGCTTGGTTCCGCAATCCGCTGCGGGGAGTCATGCGATTTGTTTCGCGACAAGACCGTGGCAACGACCACGATCGCGAGCAACGCGGCGAGAATCCAAAGTTTGTTTGCGGGATTTTGCTTCATGGAAGTGCAAGAAAACGGGCGGCCTCATGGAAGCCGCCCGTTCATATTTCATTCTGGTGGGTGCGACGCAATCAGTCCGTGTCGCTGGAGGAATAAAGTCGCAACCAGATTGGCGCGTGGTCTGAGAAATCGTCGTAGAACGTGCTGGTGTTGGCGATGTAGTCGCGGCCGTAGGTGGAAATCTCCGTCACGTAGCTCGGCTGTGCGAAGTAGTGGTCATACGGTGAAACATAGGAGCCGCTGGAGTTCAGCGTTGTCGCTGTGTTGTAGTAGTAGGACACGGAAGGAGACAGACCGTAAAGTTCATTCCATGCTGAATGCGTGGCGTTCAGATTTGTGTCGCCAACAAGGAGCACGTCCTGATCGCTGGAGCTTCCCGACTGAATGCTGGAGAAGACGTTGTCGATCTGCTTCACTTCATTGTGAATGTCAGTTCCGCCATTGCCGTAAACCGAGTGCCAGTTGATGAAAGTGTAATCGGCGTTGGTGGACTTGTCGCGAATCTTGATGATCTGCGGTTCACGTTCAAACACATCGCCTGAATCCGACCACTTCGTGCTGCTGAGCAGTGTCACGCGATCGGTGCGATAGACGACCGCGTAGTATTCTTTGTAGCTGGAGCGTCCAATCGGCCCCACGTAGGCGCTGGCCCAAGTGTAGCCGCTGGTTGAGGTGAGCGCGGAGGCGATGCTCGCCGGCACTGTGCTGTACATCACTTCCTGAAGGAAAACAATGTCGCAGCCGTTTGAGGAACCACTGGAGGAACCATATTTGGTCCAAATCTGTGTCGCATCGCCTGCGTAGTCGGTTTCTCCACTCCAACCTTCGTGACGAAGGTTCCAACTAACCGTGCGCATGTACGCTGCCGCGAAGAGCGCGTGCGGCGCGGTGACAAGCGCCATCATCGCAATCCAGAAGCACTTCTTTGCCATGAGAAGCTTCCTTTCGAGGGGGGCGGGGGAGGACCCGCTGGGGGGGCTGAAGAACAGAAAAGGCTATTCAATTCACCCGCCGCAGTCAAGGCGAACGCCATTTTGGTCATTTCAATTTGCAATGCATAAAAGAATCCCGCCCCCGCAGTGGGGGCGGGCCCGAAGGATGTGAGTGCCTTGGACGGGGTCAGGGGGTGAGCCCGCCGGGAAAGCGCACCACGTTCCCTTGGCTGAGGGTGCCATTGGTGGGGTCGTAGTAGTTGAGGACGCTCCAGCGCGATTTGACGTGAACCGTCGTTCCATCGGCGAGGTAGGTGCGGTGAGTGCGGTCAGGGCCGATGCTGAACAGCACATACTCGGTGGGAACCTTGCCGAGGTCGGTGGTTTCATCGGCGTTGGGCGCACCGGCATCTGTGCCCCAGATGGTGCCGTTTGCGTCCAGTGGCACATGGACGGCGCGACGGCCGACGCCATCGTCGTTGTAGGGCACTCCGTTTTCATCGTAACCGAAGCCGCAGCGTTCGTAGTGCAGGTACTGCGGCCCCTGGGGTTTCTTGCCGCCGCCGCTGTCGCGGGCGTCCAGAACGAACGGGTCGTACAGGGCGGAGGTGATGTAGGCGATGGGCGACGTGAGTCCGCCGGGATTGGGGCGCCCCTTGGGTGCGCCGGCCGGCATGATCCATTCTCCCGCAGCATCATCCGACACGTAGGGATAGTTGTTCCCGTCGACGCGGTAGGCTTCCAGCGCCGTGGCAAGCGTGCGCAGGTCCGACTTCGCGCGGCTCACCTTCGCGCGGGTCTGTGCCTCCAGAAAGTTGGGAACGGCAATCGCTGCGAGGATCGCGATAATCGCGACAACAATGAGCAGTTCAATGAGAGTAAAGCCTCTCTTCTCCATGGTGGTTTCTCCACAATGATCAAAGCAGGGATGCCACCGCATTTGAGAATCAATGCGATGCGGCTGGATTGTTATTCGAAGCAGTCAGGAATCGACCGCAGCGGTGCGGGACGAAAACGGCGGCGCCCGCGAATCGCCGGAATAGGCCCTAAACGCGGCAAAATGCCCTGCATATGTCGGTGCCGGCGGGTTGTTTGGCGATAGATCGGGCAGCGACGGCGCCACTGCGGGGCTGTGGATGACGGGAGCTTCCGCATGAGCGGGAACGTTCCCGCCCTGATCATGTTCGTGAAGGGAATGCTCGATGGCATGTGGTTTCGCCTCACGGGCGTTGCCTTGTCCCAGCGCGCCGGCGCTGGCGGCCATCAGCAGCAGGGCGTGAATGTCCTTCCCGCTGACTTCAAGGGAGCCAACTGCTGCCGCCAATGAAGAGGCGAAGGACTTGTCCATCCCGCAGAGAAGCAGGAGGACAAGCACGAGGGCGCACAGCGCGATGGGGAGCGCCCGGTTCGGCAGGCAACGCTGTGAATGTTTTCCCAGCACGAACTGGAGCCCCGATTTCACCGAAATAATCGTGAAATGAAAGGTGACAGCGTTTGCGCTCCACAAGGTCAAAGGGAAACGGCTGCCAATCGGGCGACTGAACCTTGCATGAAAAAAATCGGCTTGGCTCGTCGCATTTCGTTTCACATCTGTCCGCCCCCTTCGCCACTCTCCTTGCGGCACATCGCCAAAGGATTTTTAGTGCACGAACTTCCACTTATTATTCTGCTCGCTCTCGGTTTCGGGTTCGCCCTGATTTTCGGTCTGTTGACCAATTGGATGAAGTTATCCCCAATTGTCGGTTATCTGCTGGCGGGGATTGTCATTGGGCAGAACACGCCGGGTCCGAAGGCCGACGAGCATATCGCCGCAGAACTGGGCGAAATCGGCGTGATCCTCCTGATGTTTGGGGTGGGATTGCACTTCAAGATCAGCGAACTCATGCGCGTGCGGTGGATCGCCGTGCCGGGCGCGATCTTTCAAAGTTTGTGCGCCGTCGTCTTTACGCTGCTGTTCATCCCGTTGTTCGACGTGCCGTTATCCACCACAATTGTGATGGGGGTGGCGATTTCCGTCGCCAGCACGGTGCTGCTGATACGTGTGCTGACCGACGCGAATGTGCTCCACAGCCAGCAGGGCCACATCGCGGTGGGATGGTTGATCGTGGAGGATTTGTTCACCATCGCGGTGCTGCTGATCCTGCCGATCATCCATGACGCGGGAAGTCAGACGGATACCTCCAAGACGGTCTTTCAGGTGCTTCGCGCCCTTGGTGGCATTGTGGCGGCAATGGTGTTGATCGTGGTTGTGGGAAAGCGGCTGCTTCCGTTCCTGATGAACATGGTCGCGCGAACACGCTCGCGGGAATTGTTCGTGCTGGCGACTCTGGTGGTTTCCATCGGCGTGGCGCTGGGATCGGCGGAGCTTTTCGGCATCTCGATGGCGCTGGGTGCGTTCCTGGCGGGGATCGTCGTGGCGCAGTCCGACGTGGGACACGAGGCGGCGGCGCAGGCCTTGCCGTTTCGCGATGCGTTCGCGGTGCTGTTCTTCGTCTCCGTGGGAATGCTCTTCGATCCGGCGACGCTCATGAACCACTATGACATGATCCTCGTGCTATTGGCGATCATTCTGCTGGGGAAGCCGCTGGCGGCATTCCTCATTGTCGTGCTGCTGAAGTATCCGGTGAAGACGGCGCTTATCGTGGCGATTGCGCTGGGGCAGGTGGGTGAATTCACGTTCATCCTCGGAAACGTGGCGAGCAAGCTGCACTACTTCGAGGAGCAGCATGTGGGAATGCTGGTCATCTGCGCCATCATCACGATTTCCGTGAATCCATTGATGTTCCAGATGGTTCCCTGGCTGGAGAAGGTAATTCTGGGGATTCCGAGGTTGGGCCCGTTCCTGCGCGAGCGCGGCATCTCCGATGAGCAGCGCCGCATGATGACGACCTCGCGGGAGATGCTGCCGTCCGTGATCGTGGTCGGCTATGGCCCCGTCGGCAAAACCATCGTGGAGACGCTCAAAACCCGAAACGTGGAAAGCACCGTGGTGGACATGAACATCGACACGGTGCGCGCGCTGAAGGAAAAGGGGCAGCTGGCATTTTTCGGCGACGCGGAGAACAGGGAGACCCTGGAAGGGATCGGGATGGAGTTCGCGCGCTACCTGATCCTGACGATTCCCGACCCCGATGCGCGCGCTGCGATTATTGAGACAGCGCGGCACTTGAACCCGAAAATCACCATATTCGCCCGCACCCGGTACAACAGCGAGGAGGCCGCCCTGGCCGCCATCGGGGTGAACACCGTCGCCAGCGAGGAGGCCGTGGTCGCGTCGGAGCTTAGCCGCATGGTTTTGGCGCAAATCGCCCCTATTCAGTAACTAACAACTCTTTTTCCAATCATTTTCCACTGGACAGGGAGCAAAAACCCGTGAAGCTACTTGGTCAATATTGTCAGGTAGGCAGTCAGCAACGGCTTTTCCTGAAATAGGA
>JADZDZ010000052.1 GCA_020850785.1 Candidatus Sumerlaeota bacterium
GCCATGGCCGCGAAGAAACACGGCCTGGCATCGCGCGTGATCGCGGTGGGGCGCCGCAGCATGGCGGACGCCGTGAACGCGGGAGTCGTGGACGAGGAAACCACCAACATCGCCGATGCGGTTTCCCGCGCGGATTTTGTCCTTCTGTGCGCCCCCGTGGAAACGATTCGCATGCAGCTTCGCGAAGTCATGACACACGCGAAGCCCGGCGCATTGATCACCGACGCGGGGTCCGTGAAGGAAAAATTGGTGGCGGAGGCTGCGCAGATTGAAAGCGCCGCCCACTTCGTGGGAAGCCATCCCATGGTGGGAAGCCATGTGACGGGGTGGCAAAATGGGCGCGCGAATTTTTTCGAGGGGGGCATCGTCTACATCACGCCGGCGCAAATGACGAACCTGCCTGCGGCGGCGCGCGTGGGTGCCTTCTGGCGCCGCCTTGGCGCAAAGGTTGTCTATACGGATGCCAAGCGCCACGATTACCTGTGCGCGCTGCTCAGCCACGTGCCCCATTTCGTTGCGGTGGCGCTGATGGAGCATCTTCGCAAGTCCCGCGAGGACATCGCTCTGATCCGCTACCTGAGCGGCCAGGGCCTGCGCGACACGACGCGCATCGCCGCCGGCAGCCCGCCCATGTGGGAGGAAATCGCCGTGCAGAATCATGACAACATTGCGGACCTGCTGGAGCAGTATGCACATATCGCGTCGGACTTGGCAGCGTCGCTGCGTAGGAAGGACTACGAGGCGGTCTCACGCGTTCTCGCGCACGCGGCCAACCTGCGCGCGTCGTTGTAAATGCCTTCGCTGATCAACCTTCAAAACATTTCCCTCACGCATGGAACGAAGGAAATCCTGCGGAATATCAATTGGTCCGTTGCGAGGGGTGAGCATTCGCTGCTCTTTGGCCCGAATGGATCGGGCAAGACAAGCCTGCTGAAAATCATCAACGGCTACGAATGGCCCAACCTCGGCGGCGTTGTGGAGGTTTTCGGCGAGCGCTTCGGCCAGACGCACATTCCGACAATCCGCCAGCGCATTGGCTGGGTGAGCTCGTCGCTGGCCGCCCGCATTCATCCCGCGCTCACTGCGCGCGAGGTCGCGATGATCGGCATCGACGCGGCGATGGACACCTACCGTGTCTATACGGATGAGGAAATGGCACGCGCTGATAGCGCGCTGTCACGGCTGAACGCGACGCATCTGGCGGGACGGCTGTATGAGCAGCTTTCCCAGGGGGAACGCCAGCGTATCCTCGTTGCGAGGGCGCTGGTCAGCGAGCCGGAGTTGCTGATTCTGGATGAACCCGCAGCGGGCCTTGATCCCGGCGCGCGTGAGGATTTTCTGGACGACCTGTCCACGCTGGTGGCGGGCGCGCACGCACCCACGATCATCCTTGTTTCCCACCATCTGGAGGAAATTCGTCCCTTCATTCGCCACGCGTTCGTGCTGAAGGATGGCGCCTGCATAGCACAGGGGCCGATCGGCAAGACGCTGACGAGCGAAGTGCTCGCGCGGCTCTACGACCGGCCCTGTGTTGTCACGCAGCGCAACGGCTGCTTTCAGCTATCCATCGGCCCTCTCGCGCACCACTGATCAGGCGGATTCGCGCTCGCTGGCGACGGGGTTCGTGTACTTCAGTGCCAACGTGCCGTCCTGTTCGTCCACGGTGATCGTGGCGCCGTCCGTCACGTCGCTCGCGATGAGCGCCCGCGCGATCTGCGTTTCCAGTTCCTTCTGCAGGTAGCGACGCAGCGGACGCGCACCGTATGCGGGATCGTAGGCTTCGCGCGCGATGAATTCCTCTGCGCGGTCGGTGAGCTGCACGCTGATGCGCCGCACTGCAAGCCGCTTGCGAAGCTGGCCCAACTGCAGTTCGACGATCTTCCTGAGTTCCGAAAGCCGAAGCGGCTTGAAGAGCACGATGTCGTCCACGCGGTTCAGGAATTCGGGACGGAATGAGGCGCGAAGCTGCGCCATCACCTCGTCGCGGATGCCGGGCTGGATGTAGCCTTCCTCGGAAATTCCCTCCAGAAGGCGCGCCGCGCCGATGTTGCTCGTCATGATGATCACCGTGTTCTTGAAATTCACGACACGGCCCTGCGAATCGGTCACGCGGCCATCGTCGAGAATCTGCAGAAGCACATTGAAAACATCGCCATGTGCCTTCTCGATCTCGTCGAAGAGGATCACGCTGTAGGGCTTGCGGCGGACGGCCTCCGTCAACTGGCCACCCTCCTCATAACCAACGTAGCCGGGGGGCGCGCCGATGAGGCGGCTGACGGAAAACTTCTCCATGTATTCGCTCATGTCGATGCGGATCAGGTTTTCCTCCGTGTCGAACAGGGCCTCCGCGAGCGTCTTCGCCAACTCCGTCTTTCCAACGCCCGTGGGGCCGAGGAAGATGAAGCTGCCGATGGGCCGATTGGGGTCCTTGATGCCGGCGCGCGCGCGAAGAACCGCGTCCGCCACCAGTTGCACGGCCTCCTCCTGGCCGATGAGGCGGTTGTGCAGGACCTCATGAAGGCGCAGCAGTTTCTCGCGCTCCCCTTCCACAAGGCGCGTGACGGGAATGCCGGTCCAGCGCGCGACGATCTGCGCGATTTCCTCCTCCGTTACTTCCTCGCGCAGCAGTTGGTTGCTGTCATTCTTCGCGAGCTTGGCTTCGTCATCGCGGAGCTTCTTTTCAAGGTCCGGCAGCTTGCCATGGCGCAACTCCGCCGCCTTGTTCAGGTCGTACTGGCGTTCCGCCTGTTCGATGTCGCGGCGCGTGGCCTCGATCTGCTCGCGCAATTGCTGCACGCGCTGGATTCCCTTCTTCTCCGTTTCATACTGCGCGCGCAACGCATCCGCAGTGGAACGC
>JADZDZ010000053.1 GCA_020850785.1 Candidatus Sumerlaeota bacterium
GGCTTTGCGAACTCCGTCACTTACGTTGCGGGCCTGATAGTCGGCGGCATTCTTGGCGGCGGCGTGATTTCCAAATTTGGCCTTAAGAAAGTGTTCTGGCCGATGGTCTTCGCGATGCACCTGCCGAATCTGACATTTGTGTATCTGAGCTATGAACAGCCGGACAGTCTGCTGATCATCAACATCTGCGTGGGCCTTGAGGCGTTCTTCTATGCATTTGGCCTCACGTGTTTCCTTCTGGTGATGATCATGGCGGCACAGGGGCCGTACAAGACGGCGCACTACGCCTTGTGCACGGGGTTCATGGCGCTTGGCGCGATGGTTCCAGCGATGGCGAGTGGCTTCCTGCAGGAATGGATCGGTTACAAGAGCTTCTTCTGGTTCGTGATGATCGCATGCGTTCCGGGAACACTGTTCATTCCATTCCTTCCCATTGATCCAATGTTCGGCAAGAAGGCGAGCGGCTGATTCCGCGCGACAAGGCGATGGCACAGGGCAACGGCAACAAATCACCGGCAGCGCCGACGTCGGGGCTGCGAGCGCCGCACGACTACGACGCGGAACGCGCCGTGCTCGGCGCGATGCTGCTGGACAACAGCGTCATTCCCGACGTGATCCAGACGGTGAAGAAGGATGACTTCTACCACGTTCCCCACCAGTTGATTTTTGAGGGAATGCTGGCGCTGGTGTCGGCGGGACAGCCGGTTGATCTTACGTTGCTGCTGGACCAGCTTCGCAAGACGGGGAAGCTGGAAGATTCCGGCGGTCCGCTGGTTGTTGCGGGGCTGGAACAGTTCGTCATGGCGACGGGGGGCGCGGCGGCCCTGGCGGAAGTGGTCAAGAACAAGGCCACCTACCGCCGCTTGATGCGGGCCGCAGAAACGATCCTTCACGACAGCTCTGCGGAAACGCGCGACGTGGAGTTGCAACTGGATGTCGCGGAAAATCTGATCTTTGAAATCAGCGAACAAGCATCGCCGCGAAACTTCGTGTCGGTCGGCGAAATCATGCCGCAGGCGATCGAGGAAATCGGGCGCCTGCAGCACAACAAGGGGGAAATTCCCGGCCAGCCGACGCACATGCCGGGACTGGACAAGAAGTTGAATGGCCTCCACAAGAGCGACCTGATCATCCTCGCCGCGCGTCCCTCCATCGGCAAGACGGCGTTTGCGCTGAACCTCATGCTGAACATTGCCGTGCGAAGCCGCGTGCCGGTGGGAATCTTCAGTCTGGAAATGGGGCGCGAACAGTTGAACATGCGCCTGCTGTCCATGTTCTCACGCATCCCGCAGTTTCGCATCCGCAGCGGCTTCATGAAGGATCAGGAGTTCGCGACTTTGCGCGATTACGCAACGCAGCTTTCGGAAGTGCCGATCTACATCGACGATTCGCCGGGTCTGTCGCTGCTGCAGTTGCGTTCGCAGGCGCGGCGCTTCGCCTCGCAGCACAAGAACCTGGGCTTGCTGGTGGTGGACTACCTGCAGCTCATGAGCGGCACTGAGCGGGGACGCGAGCACAACCGCCAGCAGGAGGTTTCTGAAATTTCCCGCGGCCTGAAGGCATTGGCGCGCGATCTGCAGGTGCCGGTGCTCGCGCTGAGCCAGCTTTCCCGAAATATTGAGCAACGCAGTTCGAAGAAGGAACCGGCAAAGCCCATGCTGTCCGACCTGCGCGAATCGGGCTCCATCGAACAGGACGCGGACGTGGTGATTTTCCTGCACCGCGACCGCAAGGGGGAGGAGGTCACCGATGCGTCCGGCAACACGATTCAAATACCGATCCCCACAGAAGTGATTATCGAAAAGCATCGCAACGGACCAACGGGGTCGGTGGAGATGTTGTTCTTTCGCGATACAATGACCTTCGCTGACGAGCAGAAATGAGCAACCAGACGAAAATCCTGATCCTCACGACGGAGCCGTTGCCGCTGCCGGGAATGGCGGCCACCGGCGCGGGCCTGCGCGCGTGGGGGCTGGCGTTTGGGCTGCGGTCGGCGGGGATGACGAAGGTGACGATCGCCTTCGCGGCGGATGCAGTACGCGGGAAGAATTTTGAATCGCAGATGAAGTGGGTGAAGGTTTTCGAGCGCGCGCAGCTTGATGATTTCATCGCGCAGGAAAGCCCCGATGCGATCGTCTTCCAGCATTGGGGATTGTTCCGCGAGGTGCGGCGGCCGCTCCCCTGCCCCGTGGCGATGGACCTTGCGGGGCCGCATCTGCTGGAGCGGCAGTTGTGGGGATCGAGCGATCCGCAGGCGGACCTGCGCGAGAAGCTGACCGCGCTGTCGCAGGTGGATTTCGTCGTTTGCAGCGGGCAGTTCCAGCGGCACTATTTCCTGCCGTTCCTCGTGCAGGCGGGTCACGATCCGAAGTCGAATCTTTGCCCGGTGATTCCATTTTCGCTCTCACCCGATCTGCCGGAACCGGCGCGCGATCGTGATCATGCGGCGTTCTTTTTCGGCGGGATGTTCCTGCCGTGGCAGGACCCGGAAGGAACGCTGCGATCAACGGTGAAGGTTTTGGAGGAGAAGAAACGCGGCAAGCTGGTGTTTGTCGGTGGGCCGCATCCCAGCGGTGATGTTTCCGGCGGGCGCTTTGCGGCGCTGGAGGAGATGCTGCAACGCAGCGCCGTGGTGGAGCGCGCTCCCGTGATGGCTTTCGATGCGATGGTGACGCGCATGCGAAGCTGCGGAGTGGCGATCGACCTGATGCCGCGCAACGTGGAACGCGAACTGGCCTTCCCCACGCGAACGGTGGTTTACATGTGGGCGGGACTGCCGGTGATTCACAACAACTACGATGAGCTTGCAGACCCCATTGCGGAGGCAAAGGCGGGCTGGACGTTCGATCCATCCGATTTGCTGGGGGTTGAAAAGTTGGTCACACGCCTGATCGGCCACCGCGAGGATGTGGAGCGACGCAGCGAGAACGCGCAGAAGCTGGTGCGGGAGCGATACACTTGGGACAAGACCATTGAGCCGCTGGCCCAGTGGTGCGCAGCGCCGCATAAACGAGAGGAAAAACGCGCGGCGGCGATTCAAGTTCCGTCGCAGGAGAGCGCGCCTATCGAAAGGCGGGACAGTTCTTCGCGCGGCAAACGAAAATCCCTTGGCACGATCGAATACTCCCCCGCGCGAAACCTGACGGACACCAGCACGGGTCCTTGGTATCTGTCGCCGGCGATCTTCGTGCTGGCGCTTCCCATCAGCATTTTCCTCGCGCTCTTCTTTCTGGTGGTGGAACTCACACGCTTGGTGCTTCGCACAAACGAAAAGGCGTGACGTACTCCCAATTCATGCGATAGTTTTCACCGTATGAATCAACCTGGCACAGCCCCAACACCCGTCATCGAAGTCAACAATCTGGTGGTTGAATACGGATCGCGCGGCCATCCGACGCGTGCGGTGAATGACGTTTCCTTCTCCGTGAACGCGGGCGAGTGCGTCGGCTTCATCGGCCCAAACGGGGCGGGAAAATCAACGACGATGAAAGTGCTGCTGGGATTCATGTTCCCGAAGTCCGGCAGCGTGAAGCTGTTCGGAAACGAACCGGGTGCTGTCGCCGCGCGGCAGCGACTTGGCTACCTGCCGGAGGTGACGCTCTACTACCCCTTCATGAAGGCCCGCGAACTGCTCTTCCTCTATGGCGGATTGCAGGGGATGACGCGCGCCCAATTGAAGGAGCGCATTCCGGGGCTGCTGGCGCAGGTGGGTCTGGAGGGGCGCGGTGATTCCCAACTGAAGAACTTCAGCAAGGGAATGCAGCAGCGCGTTGGCATCGCGCAGGCAATCATCGCCGATCCGGAATTGCTCATCCTTGATGAGCTTTCAAGCGGCCTCGATCCCGTGGGACGCCATGACCTGCGTGATGTGATGCTGGATTTGAAGGCGCGCAAGCGGACGATCTTCTTCAGCAGCCATGAATTATCGGAAGTCGAAACGCTTTGCGACCGGGTGATCATGATCAACAAAGGTCGCGTGGTGATGGAATCGCCCGTGGCGGAGCTCATGAAGCCGCTGAATATTTTTGAAGTTGAGCATGAACTGGAAGGAAAGCGCGACACGATCACCGTGAATGGCGCGGAGAAGTTCAATGCGACCCTGACGGACATTCTTTCGCGCGGCGGCAGGATCATCGCCACGCGCACGGCCACGCGTTCATTGGAGGATTACTTCATCGACATTATTCGCGGCCACGAGGGCGGCAAGGCGTGATGCGTTGCCTGCTGATCGCATGGACGGTGCTGATCGAGGCGGTGCGCCGCCGCGAAGTGTATGCGATCGTGCTTGTTTCGACGCTGCTGATCGGCGCGCTGGCGACGACGCGCTTTTTCGACCTGCAGGGCGTTAGCAAGTTCTACCGCGAGGTGGCGCTGCAAATCATGACCATCGCGACGAACCTGACGGTGATCATCGTCGCCGCGCGGCAACTTCCGCGCGAGTTTGAAAGCCGCACAATCTATCCGCTGCTGGCGAAACCAGTTTCACGATTCACATTCATGCTCGGCAAGCTGCTCGGCGTGATGGGTGCGGGAGTTTTCTGCTTCCTGCTATTCATGCTGGTGTTTCTGGGGGGCTGCTGGTCGCTGGATGTCTTCGTGAGCCCCGCGTTATTTGCGCAGTTTCTCTACCTGCAAGTCATGGGGCTGCTGATCGTTGCGACGCTCAGCTTTGCGCTGTCACTGCTCACCAATTTGGATGCGGCAATCACGATGGGGGCGTTGTTATACATGCTCAGTTCCATCTTCCTTGGCGCGCTGACGTATCTGTATCAATTCAGCGACGAGGCCGTGAAGGTGGTGCTGAAGGTGATGGTCTTCGTGGTGCCTCAACTTTCGTTGTTTGATTTGTCGGAAAAGGTCGTTCATCAGGAAACATGGCCTCCCGTGCCAGCCCACGTCGTGGTTGAATTGACGGCCTATTCGCTGGTGTTTTCGGGGATATTCTTCGGAATTGCGCTGATGCTGTTCCGCAGGAGGGCGCTGTGAGCGCGTCCGCGGCGAATGATCGCTACTCACCCGTGACCCTTGTGGCATGGTCCGTTTTCATTGAGGCCATGCGCCGCAAGGATTTCTACGTGGTGCTGATCATGAGTGCGCTTTTTGCGCTCGGTGTTGTGATCGCGCGAATGGGCGGCGTGATGACGCCCACCACGGGCATCTTCCTCATCAATCTGGGAATGACGCTGTCGTTCCTGTTCGCGGCGGTCCTGACGATTGCGATGGCGGTGCGAACGATTCCGGCGGAAATGGAACAGCGCACGATCCATCCGCTGCTGGCGAAGCCGGTTTCCCGCACCCAGGTTGTTCTCGGAAAATGGATCGCGATCACCACGTCCTCAACGATCGCGATGTTGGTGTTGCTGCTCATCGTCATTGTGCCGGTTCCGAAAAGTGCATCGCTGTCCGCGCTTTTGTTCCTGCAGGCGATTGTATTGAAGGTGGTGGCGCTGGGATTTTTGGCGGCGATGGGAATGGTGTTTTCGCTCGTCATGCCGCGCGCCCTGAATTTTGTGCTGCTGGCGGTGATCTACGGCGTTGGTGGCAGCATCGGCAATTTTCTGCGGGCGAAGGCGATGCGCTCCAGCATGAAGGAATTCTGGCTGTGGATCATCGGGTACATTCCGAATCCCGACTTGATGGACCTGACGAAACGCTACACGGACGGCGCGGCGGCGCTAAGCGGCCCCCAGTTCGCCGGCATCGCATTGTACGGAATCGTCGCGACGATTTTTCTGCTGGCGACGGCATGCGTGCTTTTCCGGCGGAAGGTGCTCTGATGCGCGCGAGTAATGCTATCCTGATCGTTAGCGGTCTGCTCATGGCCGCGTCGCCAGCGCTGCTGGCGCGATTGCACCCCCAGCGCTACGAGGGCGGACCGGGAAACGAAATGGCGCGCCTAGCCCTTCAGAATCGGGGCGCCATCGGATTCATCATGGGACAAATGCGCACCAGCATCAGCGACATGATGTTCATGAAGACGGAGATTTATCTTCACGCAGGCGTGCGATACGAGCCGCATATCGACGTGGGGGCGCTGGAATCGGGCGGCAATATCAAGAACGAAGCCAGCGAGTCCCACGAGGATCACGATCATGAGGATGAACACGGCGACGCAGAAGCGCCGGCGACAATCATCCCGACGGCGGAGAAGGATTTTCGCGGATTCATCGGCGATCTGGAGCGGGAGATCAAACCGTGGAAACCGCCCGGTTCCCCCGATGTGCATTCCAGCGGGGAGGAACTGCTGCCATGGTATCGCATGATGACGCTGGCCGATCCGAACAGCATTCGCGGTTATTCCATTGGCGCATGGTGGCTGATGAAGGCGAAGACGGAGGAACGCAACAAGGAGGCGCTCGACTTCCTGAACGAAGGAGTCGCGAACAATCCCGATTCGTTTCAACTGTGGCTGATGAAGGGGCGGGCGCACCAGCGACTGAATCAACTGGACGATGCCTTGAAGGCCTATGACACGGCGAGAAAACTTGCGATGAAGCAGCGCCCGTCCGACGGCAAGGAAAGCGATGAATGGACGGAGTACATGGAGGATGATTTCCGCATGGCCGCCAGCGGAACGGTGTTCCTGCTGCGTGATCAGCATCGGATCGACGAAGCGGTGAAGACGGCGGAGGAAACGCTGCGCGTGGTGCCGGGCTTCACCCCCTTGGTCAACTTTATGAACGAGACAAAATCCGGCGAACCGCCAAAAGCCCCGTAGGCTTCGCGGTAAACGAACACGACTACCCTGGATAACGGGTCAAAAACCGACAACGGAAGAGAAAGATGGTGCCCGGGAGAGGACTTGAA
>JADZDZ010000054.1 GCA_020850785.1 Candidatus Sumerlaeota bacterium
CCCATCACCGGAAGAATGATCGCGGACCTGCTGCGCCAAAAGCTCACCCCTTGATAGCGCCTGCCGTAAGGCCGGAAACAATTCGCCGCTGGAAAACCAGCACCAACACAATCAGTGGAAGCGTCGTGATCAGCCCGCCGGCCATGATCTGGCCGAAGGGCACTTCGTAGCTCATTTCGCCGCTGAATTGCGCGACAACCACGGTTGCGGTGCGCGCGCGTTGATCCTCCGTGAAGCTCAGCGCAAACAGGTATTCATTCCAGCAGGAGATGAATGCCAGCAGCGCCGTCGTCACGAAGCCCGGCGCCGTCAGTGGCAGCATCACGTGCCAGAGTGTTTGCCAGGTCGATGCGCCATCGACATACGAAGCCTCCTCCAACTCGCGCGGCAACGTGCGGAAGAACGACGTCAGCACCCAGACAGTGAAGGGCAATGTCGTCAGCATGTTCGTGATCACAAGCGCCATCGGCGTGTTGAAGAGGCCGGCGGCGGTGATCATGCGAAACAACGCCCCCACGACCGCGATTTGCGGGAAGGTGGTCATCGCAAGAATCAGGTACAACACCGGCCGACGTCCCCTGAACGTGAACCGCGCCAGTGCGTATGCCGCCAGCGATCCCGCCATGAGCGACAGCGCCGTCGTCAGCACCGCGACAAGCACGGAGTTCAACAGGCCCCTCAGGAAGATGGGATTCGCCAGCACGCTCGCGTAGGCTTCGAAGCTGGGCGGCAGCGGCAGATACTGCACCGGAAGCGCGCTGATTTGAGCGGCGGGCTTGAGGCTCGTGTTGATCGCCCAGTAGAAGGGGAAAAGAGCGTAGAGCAGCAACGCGGCGACGACCAGATGAAATCCCATGCGCTTCATCAGCTACGCTCCGGCTCGCGCATCAGCGTTGTATAGACAATGACAAACAGGAACACCATCAGAAACAACGCAATGCAGACCGCGCTTCCCGTCCCCGCATTGATGTATTCAAACAACTGGCGATACGCGTACACCCCCACCGATTCCGTGCCGAATTTTCCCCTCGTCAGGACCCACACCACGTCAAAGACGCGCAGCGCATCCAGAGAGCGGAAGACCACGGCAACGGTGATCGCCGGCTTCAGCAGCGGAAGCGTGATGCGCCGGAATTGCTGCCAGCCCGTCGCCCCATCCACCCGCGCCGACTCGTAGAGCTCAGCGGGAATGCCCTGCAATCCCGCGAGCAGCATCAGCGCGAAGAAGGGAAACGTCTTCCACACATCGACGGCGATCACGCTCGCCATGGCGAAGCTGTTGGTGCCGGTCCACGCGATGGGCTCCGCGATGACGTGCAGCTTCCGCACGGCGATGTCGTTGATGACCCCGAAACTGTCATTTAGCATCCACTCCCACATGCGCGCGGAAACGACGGTGGGAATTGCCCAGGGAATCAACACCGCAGCGCGCAGGATCGCCCGCCCGCGAAAGGGGACGTTGATCACTAGCGCCGCAACCATGCCGATGATCAATTCCAGCGTGACGCTGCTGATTCCAAACACGAGCGTGTTCAGGATCGACTTCAGAAAATCACCATCGCGAACGATTGCCGAATAGTTCCTGAAGCCGACAAGCGTGCTGCTCACCTGACCCGCCTCGCTGTCGGTGAAGCTCATGTACAGCGTGTTCAGCAGTGGATATATTCCCACGAGCGAGAGAATGACGAGCGCGGGACAGAGAAACATCCACGCAAGTCGTCCCTGCGCGCGATCAATGGCGCTGCTCGCTCCTGCGGCGGAGGTCATTCCTTCAGGCGCGCCTTGATCTTTTCCTCAGCCTCCGCAAGCGCCGCCTCCACGGGCTTGTCGCCGTTCAAGATGCTATGCACAGCATCGTAGTAGATCGCGGAAACCTGATTGTAGTAACGACCCGTTCCCACCGATGGCCGCGCGACGGCGTTCTCAAAAACCGCCTTCATGTTTTCGAAATAGGGAACCTTCTTTGCAATCTCCTCATTCCCGTAAACAGCGGGACGATTCGGCAGGTAGCCATCCATCGCGCGCAGCGACTGCGCCTTTTCCGACGTCATGAAGGCGACGAACTTCTTCGCTTCGGGAATGTGCCTGCTGTATTTGGAAACCGCGAGGTTCCATCCGCCGAGCGTCGCTGCGGAACCGCCCTTGTCGCCCGGCAGAATGGAGACGGAAAACTTGTCATGCACCGGGGAGTCGGGGGATTTTTCAATCGTCCACACGTAGGGCCAATTTCGCATGAAGGCCGCGTAACCGTTGTGAAAGACGAGGCGCGACTCCTCCTCCTTGTACGTCAGGTTCCCCTGTGTGGAAATCGTTCCAATCCACTTGCGGGCTCGCGCAAACGCGGCGCGCGCGCCCTCCGTGTTCACCTGCACCGTGCCATCGGGCGCGACGATCACGCCGCCATCATGCGACTTCTGCCACTCCAGCGCATCGCAGGTAAGGTTCTCCCCCGCCGCGCCCTGAAAAACAAATCCCTGAAACGATTCGTTGCCGGCACGACGCTCCCCGCTCATTATCTTCGTCGCCATTTCCTCAAGCTCATCCCACGTTTTCGGCGGCTCCGCGTAATCATATTTCCTGAGGAGGTCCGTGCGATAATACAGCATCGGCGCATCGCTGTAAAATGGCGCGAAGACCAGCTTCCCCTTGTAGGTGTTGTTCTCAATGACGGTTGGAAAAAACTCGTCCTTGTTGATCACGTCGCCCAGGTCCACGCAGTGTTCGCCCAGCAATCCCGGCCACACCACGTCGCAAAGCAGCACGTCCACGTCCGGAGATTTTGCCGAAAGGAATCGTTGATAGGCGGCAAGGCGCTCTGTGGAGTTGTCCGGCCCTATCACGATTTCCACCTTGATGCCGGTTTCCTTTTCAAACTCCTTCGCCAAACGCGCATTCAATTCCAACAGCTTCCCCGTTGAATCACCGTTGAACTTGATTGTGATTTTCTCCGGATTCGCGGAGGTCTGCTTTTCTTCGCCGCAGCCCGCGACGGCGACGATCATGGCAAGCAGGAGAAATAGAAATGACATTCGGCGCATGACAACTCCCACGACGGAAGCGGATGATTATGAGGATAGTCGCGGGAGTTTGAATCCGGGCAATCGCGATATTGATCCTATGCGCGCCGCCGAACGGTCCAATCGCAGTGCGCTACGGCGATTCCACCAGCTTTACCGACAACGAGGACGCCAGTTCACGCGCCTCGTCGGTTACGGTGCAGTTGGGCGGCAGCTTGATCTCGCGCGCGCCATCCGCATGCTTTTTCTTGATGTCTTCGGATGTCAGAAAGGATCGCGGTGCGCTCTTGGCGACTTCCTTCGGTGGGTTTTGTTCGATGACGATCTTGTCCGCGCCGGGAAGTAGCGGCAGCAATTCCGCAGGCTCCGCGCGGTATTGCAATCCCCACCCCGCCAATCGGTCCAGACACTCATTCAGCAATTCCGTGTAGCTTCCCCTGCCCTGCTTCATCGCGGGGGGAGTCGTCTTCGGCCACTTTGCCGCATCGCAATCGCCGCCCGCCGCAAGCACCGGCACGCCGCGCAACATCGCGCGCATCACCATCGCAGTGGTGGCATCATCGGGCATGGCATTGGCCAGTTTGCCGATGGCTGCCCGCGCAGGAAGAAGATAGATCACCGCCTCCGCCTGATCGACGAAGGCTTCACGCTGCTTCAGGTCGGGATTGGTGAAAACGCGATCGGGGCATCCCATTGCTGCAACAAGCGCATCAATTCCGTGCCGCTCCACGTAACAGGGGGAGGCGACGGCCTTCATCCCCTTCCCGCCGAGAGAACGAATGAACGCGAGCGCATCATCATGGCCGTGTTCCGAGCCGTTGATGACGAACAGCAACTTCCTGCCGGGGCCTGAGTCCGCGACCTTGGGCGCAGGCGCCGCCTCGCGCGCCAGCAGAAGGCGCACGACCTGTTCGACGATCGCTTTCAGTTCACTTTCATTCATTCAGTGGATTGAATGAACAAGGGCGAAGCGCGTCAAAGGGGGAATGCGGATCAGAAGACGTTTGCGATGATTGGCGCGGGAGGGACGTAAATTTCAGGCTGCTTTTCGAGAGCCCTGCGGCGCATGGCCTCGATTTCCGCCGCGCGGCGGTTGCGCTCCGCCTGATCTTCCGCAGCGACGCGCGCCCGTGCGTTCGTGTATTCAAAGCCGACGTAACCGACACCGCTGGCCACGAGAACCAGAAAAATGAGCGCCCACGCGCGGGCCGTATCAGCGCGCATCGCCGGGCACCATCCTCATTTTTCCCTCACCACGGCGATCGGTCGCTTGCTGTCGGTGTTCAACAGGCTGACCTGCTGCGCCACGCGCTGCGCGATCTCCTCATAAATCTTCCCGTATTCGCCATCGGTCACGGCAACCGGCCTGCCAACGTCCATGGACTCGCGAATCGTCGTATTCAGGGGAATGCGTCCAAGGAACGGCACGCCAAGGCGGCTGGCGGTGTTCTCCCCTCCCGCGCTGTCAAAAATTTCATCGCGATGGGAGCACTTCGGGCACAGGTAGTAGGACATGTTTTCAATGATGCCCAAAATCGGCACGTTCACCTTTTGAAACATGGCAACGGCACGGCGCGCATCCTGCAGCGCCACGTTCTGCGGGGTTGTCACGATCACCGCGCCCGTCACGGGAGCCGTCTGCGACAGGGAAAGCTGCACGTCGCCGGTGCCCGGCGGCAGGTCGATCACCAGATAATCCAGCGATCCCCACTTCACTTCGTGCAGCAGTTGCTTCATCACGCCGTGCAGCATCGGCCCGCGCCAGACCAACGGCGTATCGGTGTCGATCATGTAGCCCATCGACATGGAAACAATGCCGTGAGCGGGCATGGGAATGATGCGGTTGTCGATCACCTTGGGGCGGCCGGTGGCGCCGAGCATGCCCGGCACGTTGGGGCCGTAAATGTCTGCATCAAGGACACCCGTGCGCGCGCCCATCTTCCCCAGCGCAATCGCCAAATTCACCGCCGTGGTGGATTTGCCCACGCCGCCCTTGCCGGAGCCGACGGCGATGATATTCCGCACGCCCTCAATGGGAGCCTTGTTGCCATCGGGCTTCGCGGAGCGGACCTCTGCCGTCATGATGACGCTGACGTCCGTCACGCCGGGGACGCCGCGTATAGCCTGCTCCGCCTGAACCTTCAACTGGTCCTTCACGGGACAGGCGGGGGTTGTCAGGCAAATGGTGACATTGGCCTTTCCCGCAGCATCAATCGTCACACTGCGGACAAACCCCAGCGTCACGATGTCCTGATGCAGGTCGGGGTCCTGCACGACCCGCAGGGCACTTAAAATTTGTTCCTTCAAATCAGGCATGGGGTGACAGGGTCTTTAAGTTCCCTGGCGATGGCAACCCCTTACTTCTTCTTTCCGTCGGACTTTGCGCCATCCTTGAGCGCGAAGG
>JADZDZ010000055.1 GCA_020850785.1 Candidatus Sumerlaeota bacterium
GGGGGTCGGCGCGGCGAATGATGGCATAGGTTGGCGAAATCAAGTTCGCGGAAAGCACGGGCGCCTCCAGCGAGGGAATCAGCAGGCTTTCAATCGCCGGTCCCGTTTCGTGGGGAGGGCGCGATCCACATTCGAAACGTTCGCCACCCGCGAGCACCACGGTCATGCCGGTTTCCGGCTGAAAGTGAAACTCACTGATTCGTTCCGCCAACGCCGGCGCGGCCTTCTGAAAGACTTCCAGATACTGTTCCGCGCGCGCCAAGTCCACGACGGGAAGTTTGTAGCCCGGTTGCACGTCGGCCTTCGGCGTGGCGGTTATCACCGGCTTTGTGATGCTGCGGAAATCGCCTGCATTGGCGCGGGCAAAAACAGTGCCCCTTCCATCGTAGACATAACTTGCGGTCTCTGTCGCGAAAATTCCGAAGGGTTTCTTCTCCTCGATCATGACGGAGATCGTTGCGGGCCATTCCTTGCGCACGCTGGCAATTTCCACTTCCGGGATCGATTCCAGCGCCTGCCGCATCGTCGCTTCGCTGGCGTTGAAGATGCTCTCGCCCACCTGCACCCCGGCGCGTGAATGCAGCACGCGAAGGACCTGACTTTCCGAAAGTCGTTCCGTTCCGCTGACATCAATGGCCGCGACGGAGAAGTATCCGGAGTTCATCAGGTACTTGTGAAACGTGAAGACGACGAACGCAAATCCTACGGCGCACGCCAGCACCAACGGAAAGTGCCTCGCCTTCTGGCTGAGCAGGATCAGCAGGTCGCCCTTGCGCTTCGGCAGCGGCTGCCGCGGCGTCAGCTTGCGGACGTGACGGCTGTGGCTTTTCGTCTCGACGCCCGGCGTTTTCGCGCGCCGGCGCGGAAGCCACGCAGGGAGCGCGAATCTAGGCAAGGACAACGCCATTCAACGGCCCTCCGACGATCTGCACTTCAAGGTCGAGTTCAATTTCGGTCTTATGATGGACGATGTCGCGCACCAACGAAATCAGCGCGAGGAAATCCTCCCCGCTCGAACTTCCGTTGTTCACGATGAAGTTCGCATGGCCCTGTGAAACCTGCGCGGAACGAATGCTGTAGTTCTTCAATCCGCAATCGTCGATCAACTTCCCCGCGCTCACGTTCGCGCCCGTCCTTGGGTCCTTCGGGTTCTTGAAAATGCAACCACTGGAGGGAATGTGGTACGGCTGGTTGGTCTTCTTGTTGCGAAAATCGTTCGTGCGGCGCTCCGCCTCCGGCAGGTTCAGGGGGCGCAGTTGCAGCTCCGCCTCAAGAATCACATAATCGCGCAATGCCGAATGACGATACTCGTAGTGGAAGTCATTCTTGGAGAAGGAATGAATCATTCCATCGCGCGCCATGACCCACACGCGCTTCACGTAGTCGCAGAGGCCCTCGTCCCCCGCGCCCGCATTGGACGCCAGCGCACCGCCGACGGTGCCCGGCACCATCGTCAGGAACTCCAAACCCATCAGCCCGCATTCGCGTGAAAAATTGATCAGCGCCGGAAGCTGCAGTGACGCACCCACGCGGATTGTGTTGTCCGCGTGCAGTTCCCGCGCCGCGAAGCTGCGCCCCAGCGACACCACCACGCCGTCGAAGTAGCTGGTTGCGAACAGCGTGTTCTTTCCGCCGCCGAGGATGAAGGTCGGCCGCTCCTCCTGCTTCACCGTGCGCAAAACTTTCTTCAGCGCGAAGGGCGAATCCACTTCCGCATGGATCGCGGCCACCGCGCTCATCTTCATCGAGGTCTTCGATGTCAGATCAAAATTTGATGACAGCTTCAGGGCGGGATCGTTGATTTCAAACAACGATGACTTTGTAGTGCGACGAATCATCAGCGGGCCTCATGTCAAACGTGAGCGGTGCTACCAGCGGGAAGGGCCAGTTGTGGTGCGAGCTTCGTGATGGAACCTGCGCCCAGCAGGAGAACAATGTCATTATTTTTCGACCATGCGCTGATGCTTTTTTTCATCTGATCGAATTCAGGGATGAACTCCACCGGGCAGCTCACTTGTTCCGCCACGGCGTTCCTCAGGCTTTCGCCGCTGACGCCGGCGATGGCCTCCTCCCCCGCCGCATAGATTTCCGTGATGATCACGTGATCCACGCTGCGCAGCGCCGGACCGAACTGCGCGAAGAACGACTGCGTGCGTGAGTAGCGATGCGGCTGAACCACGGCAAGCAACCGCCCGCCGCGCTCCTCCGCCAGCAGACGCGCTGCGGCAATCGTCGCCGCCATCTCCGTGGGATGATGGCCGTAGTCGTCGATGATCAGCGCCCCGTTCGGCGCCACGCGCTTCGTGAAGCGTCGGTCAACGCCATGAAAATCGCTCAGTGCGTCGCGAATCACCTCGAAATCACAGCCCAGCTTCAATGCCATGGCAAAGGCGCCGATCGCGTTGGACACATTCTGGCGTCCGGGAATTCCAATCATCACGCGACCGCGACGACGCCCGTTGTGCATCAGGTCAAACGTTGAAAACTCTCCGCACAGCCGCACCGATGCGGCGTAAAAATCCGCAGACTGGTTGTCGATTGAGTATGTCGTCGTCCAGGATCGACTCTCCGGCAGTAGCCGTCGGCAACCGGCGTCATCGACGCATATGACGAGGTGCCCATCATTCGGCATCGCGTGGATGAATTCCGTGAATCCTTCGAACATCTTCTCCTCGGTGCCCCAGAAATTCAGATGCTCCGCCTCAATGTTCGTGATCAGCGCATGGGTGCGCGGAAGGTTGTGGAACGAGCCGTCACTTTCATCCGCTTCGGCCACCGCAAGCAGTCCCTTGCCGATGCGCACGTTGCCTCCAAACTCCTTCACAGTGCCGCCGACAAAGCCCCATGGCTCAGCGCCCTGCCGCTCCAGCAGCAGCGTCAGCAGCGTGGTCGTCGTTGTCTTTCCGTGCGTTCCTGCAATCAGCACCGATTCGCGCCGCGCAAGAAACCAGCCCAGCATTTCGCTGCGGTGAATCACGGGAATTCCGCGACTGCGCGCCGCCACCAACTCTTCATTCCCGCTCGAAATCGCGCTGGAGAAGACCACGCAATCCTGATCCGCGATGTGCTCTGCGGAGTGAGTCTCGTACAGCGTCGCCCCCATTTCCGAAAGGATCGCACAGTTCCCCGCGTTCGGATCGGAGCCACTCACCTTCACGCCGATCGTCAGCAGTGCCTGCGCCAGCGGCTTCATTCCCGACCCGCAAATGCCAATCAGGTGAACGCTCTTCAACTCCGTTGATGGGCCGAACGACACCGTCGGGCGTTGGTCGAACTCAGCGTGGCTCATGTGTGACCCCTGGATTGATGCGAAGCCGTCCGTGGGCCTCGCGTTTGTGTTCAAGGCATTCCGTCAACTCGTTGGCGATCACGCGCGCCGCATTCGATGAATCGAAGGACGCCAGATTCGCGCGCATCCGCTCCCGCAGCGGCGCATCGGTCATGATGTGGGAGATCAGTGTGTCCAGCGACTCCTTCGTCAGCGCCTTCTCCTCCAAAACAAACGCGGCATCTGCATCATAGAAGAGATCAGCGTTTGCCTTCTGGTGATCATCCTTCGCAAAGGGATAGGGGACCAGCACCGCCGGCACGCGACAATTCGCGATGTCCGCCAGCGCCCCCGCGCCTGCGCGCGTGATGGCCAGTTCCGCCCGCGCCAGCAGCGTTTCGATGCGGGGTTCATATTCGCGCACTTCCACCACGCCGCGATTGGGGATGTGCTTTCCCGGTCCGCTTAGCAGGACAAACTGATAGCCAAGCGCGCGAATGTGATCCCGGTTCGCAACCGCCACGAAAATTTCATTCAACTTCGATGCGCCTTGGCTGCCGCCCATGCACAGGATCAGGTTGCGTTGCTCCACCGTCTCAACGGGACGCGTCGGCGTCCCCACGATGGAGGAGTTCTTCCTGTCAAGGCCACCAAGTCCCAGAAAGACCTTCCTTGCGAAGGGTGCAAACAATCGCACCACGCGGCCGGCCCTGCGGTTTGATTCGTGCAGGAACATCGGAATTCGCAGCACCACCGCCACCAGTAGCACCGGCACGCACGCTGCCCCGCCCATTGCCAGCACCGCTGCGGGGCGATTGCGGATGAACGACTTCAAAACGCGAAACGAATCACCCAGCAGGCACGCAAACGCGGCGGCGCCCTTGCGTGATCCCGCCCGAAGCTTCAGCGGCGTGATGTTCTCACTGCTATAAATTTTCGATTCAATGTCGCGGGAGCCGCAGACGTATTGCGCGCGATAAATTCCCGCATAGCCACGATCGATTTCATCGCCAATGCGAATCCCCGGAAGGATGTGCCCCCCGGTTCCACCGGCCGCGATGATGATGGTGCGCGCGTCCCGCTTCGTCATGCCAGCGCCGCCTCCCGCGCGGGAGCGCGCGTCGCGATGCTCTCGTTGGAAATCTTGATCAACAGCGCCGTGCAGACAATCGACGCGATCAGCGATGACCCGCCGTAGGTGAAGAACGGCAACGCCAGCCCCTTCGTGGGCGCCAGTCCCAGCACCACGAAGAAGTTGATGAAGGCCGCGCAGCCGACAACCATCGTGAGACCCGCCGCCAGCAACCCGGAAAAGTAATCGGTGGCGCGGTAGGAAATGCGAACGCCAAGCAGGATGAACGCGAGGAACAACACCACGACGGAGACCGCGCCCACCAGTCCCAACTCCTCACACACAATCGCGAAGATGAAGTCCGTGTGCGATTCGCTGAGGAAGTGATACTTCTGCAGCCCAAAGCCAAGGCCCTGACCAAACAAACCGCCGGAACCAACCGCAATCAGCGACTGATTCAATTGGTAGCCGTAGGTCATCGCATATTTTTCAGAATCCAGAAACGCGAGAATGCGATTCAGGCGATAGCTATGCTGGAAAATCAGGTACACAACCGCCGGCAGCGCCAGCAGCACAATCGAACCCAGATGGCGGAAGCGCACCTGCGCAAGGCACCACATTCCAACCACCACGCAGCCCGAAAGCATGATCGTGCCGAGGTCCTTCTGCAGCATGATCAGCAACGCAAACGCGCCCATGACCGCCACGGCAGGAAGGAATCCGCGAAACAGGTTCTTCATCTGTTCGCGCTTGTCGGAAAGCATCTTCGCCATGAAAATGACCAGACAGATTTTCGCGAACTCCGACGGCTGCAACGTCAGCGGACCCAAACGCAGCCATCGCTTCGCCCCCTTCGATTCCATTCCCAGCGGCGATGCGACCACCAGCAGCAGCACGACGAAACTGACGATAAGGATCGGAAGCGCATACCGCTCGATCGTCTCCAGCGGAACCTTCATCAATCCGAAACCAACGGCGATGCCGATCATCCCCCACATCAAC
>JADZDZ010000056.1 GCA_020850785.1 Candidatus Sumerlaeota bacterium
AATAATTGGAAAATTCATGGTCAACCAGAGCCGCAAAAAATGAGCACCGCTTCCGAGTTTCTTCACACCGACGGGCGCGGCGGTTTTTTCTGCGGCGTGAACAACGGCGAGATCACGCGCAAATGGCACGGGTGGTGGTACGCGGAGAATCCTCCGCGCGGGCGTCGTCGCCTGCTGGCCGGTTTTGATTTTCGCGTCACCCATGAGGGGAGCGACTACTGGCTGACGAACCATTGGGAGAAGGATCGCTGGGTTGCGGCGGATTTGGAGGTGGACTCTCCCCATCTCTGGAGGATTCCACGACCGGGCAAACTTGCCGCGGAGCCCATGGACTTCGTGATTGTGAATTTCCGCTTTCAGGAATCCACGGCGGACCTTGTCGCAGAGCTTTCCCTCGGAAAGGCAACCGCGCTGCAGATTCGCATTCTAACGCCCAATGACACGCCGCTTGATGCCATTTCGTGCTTCATCGTCGAGGACGACAGCGAGCGCGAGTTGGAGCTTCGCGACAGGGAGGTTCTTGCCGACGTTTCACTGGAGCTTGAGAAGGACTGCGAGCGCGTCTGGGTGGAAACATTGCAGCGGCGGACCATCATTATCGAGAACAATCAGCGCAACGGCGCAATGATCCTCAAAATCCGCGCGAAACAACCAACGTCTGCGGAAGGATTTGCGCCTCAAGCATCCGATTTGCGCATCCACCCACGATGGAAGAGTTCGATGATCATCGACGATCTTCGGCGGGCGGCGGATCAGTTCATCGTGCGCGGCGGCGACGGCAGCACGACGATTCTTGCGGGCTACCCCTGGTTCACGGATTGGGGACGCGATGCGATGATTTCCATTCCCGGTCTGTGCATCGCGACGGGCCGCATTAACGAAGCGCGCGAAATCGTGCGGCATTTCCTCGCGCACATGAATCAGGGAATTATTCCGAATATCTTTCCAGAGCATGGTGCGCAGCCGCGCTACAATACCGTGGATGCTACGCTTTGGATGGTGGATGTCATCTTCCGCCTTTGGACGATCGGGGAAATCGCGGGCGATAGTGAACTGTGCGAAAGGCTTCGCGAGATTGTGGAGTGGCACGAACGCGGTACGCACAACAACATCCGCATGGACAGCGATGGATTGCTTGTTGGCGGCGATGCGGGAACGCAACTGACGTGGATGGATGTGAAGGTGAATGGCCACGTGCCCACGCCGCGCCATGGAAAGCCGGTGGAGATTCAGGGCCTCTGGTACAATGCGCTGATGCTGATCGGCAAACTGGCGATGCGGTGCGGCAACGATGCGTTTGCGGGTCATTGCGCCGCTCTGGGGGAGCGCGCCGCCGCCGCTTTCGCGAAGCGATTCGCATCAAAGGGGAAACTGCATCTTGCGGATGTCGTGGATCGCGATGGCGATGGAACGAGCGATTGGTCGCTGCGTCCGAACATGGTCATTCCCTTCGCGCTGCACCACAATATCATTCCTGCGGCGAAGCGCGCCGATGTATTGCGCGCCACGGCGGAGGAACTGCTCACGCCGCGCGGGCTGCGGACGCTTGGCCCGCAGGAGCCGAAGTATCACAGCATCTATCGCGGCGATGTGGTGGCGCGCGATCACGCATATCATCAGGGCACCGTGTGGATGTGGCTGCTGGGGCCCTACGTTGCCGGTGTGATCGCGGAAAAGCGCAACGTGCCGGAACTTCATGCGCAGCTTCCCGCGATTGCGGAGGGTCTGATTGAACATTTCGTGGGAGAAGGCTGCTACGGCCAGTGCAATGAAATCTTCGATGCCGATCCACCCCACATTCCCCGCGGTTGCTTCGCGCAGGCGTGGTCCACTGCGGCATTGATTCAGATTCTGCAGTACGATCCCGCCTAACGTCGTGCGCGCTGTGCGAAGGCGGTGACGGCATCAACCAGCGCCAACATTTGCTCCATGGTTGTGTCCTTGCCGGGCGTGATTCTCACGGCTCCCGCCGCGCGCGCTTCGTCGTGGGGGACCATGGCCGTCATCGCGGGTGAAGTTTCCATGACGCCGGTGGCGCAGGCGGAACCAGCGGACAGGAAAAAGCCTCGCGAATCGAGCGCAATCACGAGGTCCGTTGCCTGAATTCCGGGAAGGCTGATGTTGAGAAATCCCGGCAGCCGTCGCGAAGAATCACCATTCTCACGGAACTCAACACCCGACGCGCGCAGTTTTTCCAGAGCCCCGTGGCATAGGTTTCCAAGGTGCTGCGCCCGCGCGCCGCGTTCCTCGCGGGCAAGTCGTGCCGCCATCGCGAAGGCACGAATCAGGGCCACCGGCTGCGTGCCTGCGCGAAGCCCGTGTTCCTGCGGCCCGCCCGTGATTTGCGCGCGAATTTGTTTCAAGCAACTTCCCGCCAGCGCGCCGACGCCTGCGGGGCCGTGGATTTTGTGCGACGAGACTGAATAGAAATCCGCACCGCCATACTGTTCCGGCTGCAGCAGGCCAAAGCCCTGCGTCAGATCGCACAACCAGCGAGCACCGGCTGCATCGCGAAGCGCGCGCGCCTCTCCCAACCGCTGAAGGATTCCCGTCTCGTTCTGCACCGCCATCAGGCACAGCAGATCACAGTGTGCGTCGGCGGAAACCTGCGCGGTGCCATCGCTCCCGACGGTCATGAGTTCCGCGTCAATCGCTCCCGCCTGCGACAGCGCCTGAACGGTTTCGCGAACGCAGGAATGTTCGATCATGGACGTCAACACGCGTGTCTTCATGCCGGCGGCGGCGCGCCCCGCCACGAATCCCCTGATCGCGAGATTGTTCGCCTCCGTCGAGCCGGAGGTGAAAATGACCTCGTCCTTTTTGACGCCAAGAAGCACCGCGATCTCTTCGCGACTCTCTTCCAAGTGCGCACGGGCGCGCTGGCCGCTGCGATGCACGGAGGACGCGTTCTGCGGTTCGCGCAGGGCTTCCCGGAGGAAGTCGCGAACGCGCGAATCCATTGGGGTTGTTGCAGCGTGATCCAGATAAACGTCAGTCATGCGCCTTATTTTCGCTCAGATCGCGTTCCAAGTAAAATTTTAGGGCTGAAAACGGCACTTATTCCCAGCAAAAGTCTTTTTTCTTTTGACTCGAAAACCATCCGTGCTATCTTATCACTGTTGGTCATCGCGGCCCCCGGTTTATGACGACACTTCTAGTGCCGGGCCGCCGTCAGGACAAAGGCTTTGTCATCCTATACCGCTAATCCATCGGCCCCTGCAACGTCCTCCCAGCCCGCTGATCCATCGAAGTCGTTGCTTTGCGCTGTCCTCGACGACGGTCGGATCGCGCTCGTGCGGGTTGTTGGCCGCGGGAATTTTGGCATCTCCATCCCCTTCAAGAACTTCGCCTTGAAGATGCAGGAACGGGGCGGCGTCAAATTTGTCATCGACCTACAGTATTGCGAATCCATGGATTCCACTTTCATGGGGGTGCTGGCGGGCATCTGCCTTGCGCAGATCAAGAGCAACGCAGGCCGCGTCGCCGTCGTGAATGCGAATGAACATTGCCGCCGCCTGCTGAAGAACCTCGGCATCATCCATCTGCTCGACCTGCGCACCGGAGCCATTGCTGAAGTTCAGCGCGCCGAGGACGAGGATCAGTTCGCGCCCGCCAAGAACAGCTCCGGCAGCAAGCTGGAACAGATTTGCACGATGCTTGAAGCGCACAAGGAACTGGTTCGTCTCGATCAGAAGAACGAGGTCCAGTTTCAGGCCGTCATCGAGTATCTTGAGAAGAGCCTGCAGGAAGAGCAGGACTCGAAGGCTCCCCACTAACCCGCGCAGTTTGCGCGCCGCCGTGTGATCTTATGGCCGTGGTCAAGATCCACGCGATCATCCTCAAAAGCTACGAGACAGGAAACTCCTCCGAGGTTGTGCATATCCTTTGCGCAGAGTACGGCCGCTTCTCCGTCTATGCGCGGGGATTGCGCCGCCCGCACAGTCGCTTTGCCTCCGTGTTGCAGCCGTTGTCGCTGGTTGAATTGACGTTGGCGACAAGAGAGGGCGCGGAGATGGCGACGCTGCGGGAGGCGACGACGCTGGCGGACAACTCCGCGCTCACGTCGGACCTGGAGCGCTTCAGCCTCGCGCTGGTGTTGGCGGAAAGCGCCGCCGCCGCCTGCCATTCGGCGCAGGCCGCGCCGGAAATGTTCGCCGCGCTGGTGCAGGCGCTGCACGATCTTGATCCGCGTTCGGGGGAAGCGGCGCTCCCGGCCGCGTGCCGGGGGATGCTGGCGATTCTCGCCGCTGCGGGCTACGAGCCGCAGTTGGAAGCGGCGCTGCTGCGCCCTTGGCCGGCGGGAAGCGCAAAGCCCCGCATGTTCTGGCTGGAGGTGGAAAACGCAACCGTGCACTCGCGGGGTCCGCAGCCTTCCGGTGAACCCCTGTGGCCGAGGCGCGTGCCGCCGTCGGCGGGTCGGTTTCCGCTGCCGCCGCAGGCCGTGCGATTTCTCCACAACACGCAGCAGGGGCGCGAGGCATCGCTTCCCAACGAATGCGCGGTCCAGTTGTTCGAAGGTCTTGTGCGCATTGCGGAGTTCCATCACGAGAGTGGAATTCGCAGCGCCGACTTCTGGCGCGAACTCAGCGGCGCCTAACGCACTTTCCGAAATTTCGTAGCCCCCAGAGATTGCGAGGGCGGGACGCCCTCGCCACAAAAAAAGCGTGCCCAAAGCTCAACATGGCCACGTCATTCTGAGAAATGCTATAACGCAAAGAAAAACGCGCGACCCCTGCGAGCCGCGCGTTGAATCCCGTGTCTGCTTCGTGAATCAGTCTTTCACTTCCACCATCATTTCCACTTCAACGGGCGCATTCAGCGGAAGGCACGCCATTCCCACGGTCGAGCGCGCGTGGCGACCCGCGTCGCCGAAAACCGCCTGAATGAAATCACTGGCGCCGTTCGCAATCTTTGGATGAGCAGTGAAGGTTGGCGCGGAGGCGACGAAGACACCAAGGCGCACGACGCGGACAACCTTGTCCAGATCGCCGATGACGGCCTTGATCACCGCCAGATTGTTGATCGCGCAAAGGCGGGCCGCTTCTGCGGCGACTTCCGGCGTTACTTCCTGCGGCACGATTCCCGTGGCCACCATCTGGCCGTCCTTCGTGGGCAACTGGCCGCTTGTGATGACGAGGTTGCCGGTGCGGATTCCGGGAACGTAGGAGGCGACGGGCTTGGGCGCCACGGGGAGCGTCACGCCCAGTTCAGCAAGTTTGGCTTCGATCTTGGACATCGGGGGGAAGTGGACCTTTCAATTTTCAACGTTGTCGATGAAGTCCCCCGATGCGACCGCGGGAATCAAGGGTGATTCACGCGGTCGCGCCAGACACGGTCATTTTTCGCCGGGGAAGCGGTTCTTGATCACGAAGGTGATGTCCACGACCTTCTTTTCCGCCTTCTCCCCCTTCTTGTTGGCGGGAAGGTCCACGGACACTACGAGTTCACTGAGCGACTTCCGCTCGGTCTTCACGCCCGCTTCGGTGATTTCCTGAATTTCCCAGTCGCCGTTCAGCGTCTCGTTGATCTTCAGCGTCACCGGCTCCTCCTTGAAGTTTTCGATCTCGTAGCGCACCTGCCGGACCTGATCGAACATCACCGTTTCCTTGCGGTTGTTGGTTTTCACGTTGGTGCGTTCGTCCTTCATCAGGCGGCGTTTGAGCACGACATCCTTCACCTTGCCGAGCGTCAGTTCCGCCTTTTCCTTTGGCGGCGTCTGCCGAAGCATGTCCTCGCCAAGGAAGATGGAACTGTTCATGCCATCATCGCCGTAGAGGCGCGCCTTGCCGTTCGGCAGCTTGTACTTGCCGAGGCCCGCTTCCGTCTTGTTCTCGATCTCGTAAACAAGGTCGATGTTCTCGCCATCCTCACCCAGAAACACATCGTATCCGGGCCGTGCGATGAAGACCTTCTTGATCGGCAGTTCCGGCACGCGCGAGGCGAGGAAGCGGCGCACTTCGCCCGAATCCATGGAGCGCGTCAGGTCGTCCATCAGCGGCAGGCGCACGATGGCATTGTCCAGGTCCTCGCCGCTGGCGTTCTGCATGCGGAAATACTGCTGGAAATCACCGGCTGTTTCCTTCTGGTTCATGCGGATCTCGTAGCTGGTGTCCTGCGAGATGCCGTTGAGCAGGTAGCTCACGCGGATTCGCTCCGTGCGCGCCGCGGGGGAGTAAAGCTGCCACGTCAGCGCCTGCTCGTTTGGCGGAAATCCCGTCGCGATGATCTTCGTCGCCGTGTCGCCGTCGCCGGGATTCGTCAGCAGTTCGATCATCACGGAATTGGCGTCGATGGAGACGCCGTTCCATGCGAAGTCGACGTAGTTCGTTCCCTGCTGCAGGGGGATTTCGCGCTCCTCGTAGAGCAGCGTGAAGCGCGGATTCTCAAGGCTGGTGACGAGCTTCGCGCGGTCGGGGAGCGTGACCAGCTTCGTGCGCGCGAAACCGGTGATCGGCAGCGCCGCGAGGATTGCGACGAGTATGAGCGGGGAATTCTTCTTCATGGTCGTGCCCTTTCCGTGATTAGTTGGCTTTTGCATTCGTTCCGTAGTGAAGAACGTAGGTCAGCTTGATGGGAGTCGTGGATTGCGCGGGCAGCGTCAGCTCCCAGCGAACCGTTTGGCGATCAACCTGCGTATGGGTCGGCTCCGACGCCGTGACGTCGGCGACCCGGTTTTGTTCCGGCGGCAGGAATCGTGCATCGTTGCCATCCGCAACGCGGAAATCATTTCCGCCGGGATAGTAGGTGAACCTGAACGGCACCGCGCGTTCGCGGGAATTCTTCACGTCGAACTGCCGCGTCACCGTCTCGTCCCACCCGATGCGATTGCCGTCGGGATCAAACGCGAAGGCGCTGCGTTGGCGTGCAAGTTCGCGATCCTCCACAACAACGAGTCCATCGTTGCCAAGGTTCAGTTCGATCTTTTCCCCCTGCGGGACATACTTGTGCCAGGCAGTGCCTTCGAAGGCGTTGCCGCCGCGATCATCGGCGCGATACACGTAGTAGTTGCCTTCGGGAAAAACCTCCGTGCCCAACTTGTGTTTCGCGTCGTTTTGCAGCTTGTAGAACTTCAACACCTGTGGGCCGTAGCGCCGTGAATCCAATTCGTAGCTGAGGTCGAAGGGAATCTGCGACAGTTGCGGGTTGGGCAGCGCCTTGCTCCAGCCGTTTTGCAGCTCCTCCTCGCCTTCGACGGCGAAGACGCGGTATTCGGAAACGGCCTGCTTGAATATCTGCTTTGCCTCCGATAGTTCCAAGCCGGCCTCGTTTGCTTTTCGGGGGTTGGCGTCCTTATCCCGACTGGCCTTCGCTTCATCCTGAAGCAGACCTAGGTCCCGCCTGCCGAGCAGTGCCGAACCGATGGCCGAGCCACCGCTCGCTCGCGAGGGAAAACGCGCATTCCATTCGGCGATGATGTCGGCCAACCGCTGCACCAGATTCACATCGCCAACGACGACGCGCACATGGGCCTTTTCAAAGTCCTCACCACTGTTGTTGGTGACGCGGGTAAATTGCCGGGCGTCGAACGTGGTTTCGTCCTTGTTCGCAACCAGCACGTAGTTGGACGACCACGTGAGGCCGCATACGAAGTAGGTGATTTCCACCGCTGCGGATGTTTCCGCCTCCGCCTCAATGGTCCAGACGATCACTTCGTTGGTGCCTTTCGGGTAGGAGGAATCAAGAAGCGTCAGCCCCTTCGTCCCCTTCAGGTCAAGTTGCAGGCTGGTGGGATCGATCTGCGTGTTGGCCCAGGAAAACTGAATCTGGTTCGTGCCCTTGCGGAACGACAGCGTGCGCGTTTCACGCCCCAACGTAAGGTCCTGCGAATTGTAGATCGTCAATTCGGAGCGATCCTTGTTCGGCAGCGTGGTCAGGTCCATGCGCGCGCCCGCCGTGGCCCCCGTGGCGAGCAACACGGCCACCAGCGCGCAGCGCGGCATGTGTGGGCGGAGCCGTTTCATGGTCAGTTTGCCTTCACGCGGGTGCCGTTGTGAAACACGGCCTTGTAGGTGATCACGCGCGTCTCACCCGCTTCGATGGTCGTTTCCCAGCGAAGGGTTCCGCGATCGACCCTCTCATACGTGGAGTCACTCGCCTCGATCATCTCCCAGTCGCCGTCGATGTAGTGTGTCAGCTTCAGGGGAATTTTGCGGTCGCGTGAATTCTTGATTTCCAACCGCACCGTTCGTTCCTCGTCGTACCCGTTCACATCCCCATTCGTGCCGAAGTCGAAATTCTTTCGTTCCGACTTCATAGTCTTCTGCTCGAACAACACCAATCCATCGCTGCCCAGATTAAGTTCGATGTCATCGCCGATGGGAACGTACTTGCTGGTGGTGCTTCCCTCGAAGCGCAGACCGCCGCGGCCATCATCGCTGTAGACGTAGTAGGTTCCATCGGGGAGCGGTTCCTTGCCCAGCTTCGCCTGCGTGTCGTTCTTCAGCTTGTAGAACTTCACCACCTGGTCGCCGAACTTGCGCGAATCGATTTCATAGCTGAGATTGAAGGGAATTCCGGACACCTTGGGATTCGGCAATTCCTTCCCCCAGCCGTTTTCAATCTTCTCTTTTCCCTCCACCGCGAAGAGGTAGTACTCGCTCACGGCCTTCTTGATGATTTCCTTTGCGCGGGCAGGCATCGCCATGGCGGCGGGTGGTGCCGCAGCAGCCCTCTGGCTCATCGCGTCCATGGCAAAGAATGCGACGGCCTTTCCAGCCTCCTCGCGTTCAAGCTGAACGCCTTCCTTTGCAAGGTCGGCAATCAGGCGAATCAGGTTCACTTCGCCAACGACAACACGGGTGACGGCGTTGTCGAAGTCCTCGCCGCTGCCGTTGCGAACGGTTGTGAACTGCTGAAGCTCAAACTCCGTTTCGCCGCTGTTTGCCTTCACGATGTAGTCGGCGCTCCAGGAAAGGCCGCTGGAGAAGTATGTGATTTCGATCGGGGCGGACGTGGCCTCCTCCGCCTGAATGTTCCAGACGATTAGCTGCGTCGTTCCTGCGGGATATACGGCGTCCTGCACCGTGAGTCCCTTCGCGCCTTTCAGATCAATCTGCAGGCTGGTGGGATCGATCAGGGTGTTGGCCCAGGAGAATTGAATTTCATTCATCCCCTTCGCGAAGGAAAGATTTCGCGTTTCGCGCACGAGCGTCAGGTCCTGCGAGTTGTAGATCGTCAGTTCCGTCGAATCGCGGGCCGGCAGGGTGACGAGGTCGATCTTTGCGGGGGAGTGCGCCGCGAAGGTGATGAGGGCGGCGGCAAGGGTTCCCGAAATCCAGCGGGACATGGTTCTACTGCGGACGTGTTTATGCACTTGGCACCTCACTTGACTACAGTTTGGTCAAAATCTGCGTTCTGTCTTGATCTCGCGTGATTTGCTGATCGCGCGTTCCACCAATTGCTTCACAACGGGTGACTTTGTTGCGGAATACTGATCCTGCAACTGCCGGAAATACTTCTGCCCTTCGCGAATGCGGCCCAGTTCGTAGAGGCTGTTGCCAAGCCCGAAGAGGGCGCTTGCGTGAACATCCTCCACATCGGTGTAGCGTTCAACGCACTTCCGATACTCACGTTCCGCCCCCGCATACTCCCGCATGTCAAAGTAAGCCTGCCCCTTGAGCAGTTGCGCTGCGGGTGTATAGACACGATCGTCGGGGAAGCGCTGCGTGACGGAATCGAGGGCCTTGACCGCCTTGAGGTATTCCTCGCGACGGGTCTTTTCGTCCACCGTTTGCGACGCGCGACGATACTGGAGTTCCGCAACGCGGGCCTGATCACGGGCGGTTTCCTCCTGCGGGATGACAACGGTTTCCTCGCCGTGAAGCAGGCTGCATGCGGGAAGCACCGGCAGCGCCAGCAGGGAGAGTATCAGGATGGAGTGGCGTGCTGCGCATCGTGTGGCTTCCTTCACGGCTAGTGGGACAAAGGGTGTTTTCATGTGGTTCCCGAAACTCCATCGAGTGTGTCTTTTTTTTTCTGCAATGCCTGCCCGTCAAGAAACGCCTGAAGAATGATCGCAGCCGCGATGCGGTCAACAAGGCCCTTCTTCTCACCGGGTGCGGCGCGCTTCCCGGCGATTTCCCGCGCCTCTGCGGAAGTGTAGCGTTCGTCCTGAAAGGCGATTTTCACCGTCGGCATGCGGCGTTGCAGCGAGCGCGCAAAAGCGCGGGATTTTTCCGCCTGCTCGCCTTCGCCGCCACCTTCCAGAAGTGGAATACCGACAACCAGCGTGGTGATCCGGTTTGCTTCGATGATGCTTTGAAGTTCATTCAGCGTCTGCGATCGGCCGATGCGCTCGATCGTCGCAAGCGGCTCCGCAATCACGCCGGAGCGGGAAATCGCGACGCCAATGCGCACGTCGCCAACGTCCAGCGCCGCGAAGGTTTCCTGGCTCATAGGGAGCGAAACCAATCATACTGCGCGGGATTGTCCACCAAGGCGTCATTCATCGCGCCGCGAATGAAGGTTTCATTCCCCGTGCCGTCGGGAAACTCCGTCACGTGCAGGCGCCGACTCTGCATTCCGGAACGAATGATGCGCGCCAGAGAGATCGGCGTGTCGTCGTCGCCGAACGCCTCGAATGCGGCGGCGAAGCGTTCGCGGGAATCCGCCGGCGCGGGGAGGATGACGGGAACGACACCAAATTCGCGCAGCAGCGGTTCGGAGAAAAAATCCTGCGGGGCGGCCACGCGCGCCTTCTCGTGGGCGAATGCCTGCAACTGAAGCACCGCTGCGCTGTCTATATGTCTATACGATTCAGGCGCGTGGGCGCGATCATGGGCGGCCATCGCGCGGTACATGAAGGTTGCCTTCGCGAGGCGGTCGATTTCCTGCGCGGCATAGCTGTCGCCCAGCGCGCGCCGCAGCCGCTTTTTGATGACGGCGCGCTGCCTTCCCAGGCGGTATTGCACGCGGGCCAGAATGATTCTTGCTGTCAGCGAGAACGGGTATTTCGCATCCGCGGAAAATTCCGCGCTGTCTTTGGGATCACCGTTCAAGGGTGGCGAGGTGTTTTCGCGCGCGATCAATGTGCTTCTGATCGCCATTGCGGGAACTCAGGTCCAGAACGCGCTTCCACTGGGCGATGGCCTGACTGCGCCATTCGGGCTTCTTCTCATACACGATGGCGAGGTTGTTGTGGGCGGGAAGGTAGTCGGCGTTGATCTCAATCGCCTCCCGGTAGGCTTGGGCGGCGCTGTCGTAATCGCCGCGCCGCATGTGGTCCACGGCATCCTTGCAGAGTTGGTCGATGCGATCCTTCCCCGTGCCTGCAGAACCGGGCATGGCGGCGGCGGATGCGGGCATCACGGGCATGGCGGGGCCGGACGACGCAGCCACGGGGGCCGCACCGGCAGGTGCCTTTTCAACCTGCGGCTGCGCCACTTGGCGAAGCAGGGCATCGGCGTCGGCGCCGGTGATGATGTCAAAGATGGAATCCAGCTTGGAGACCATGAGGATGTCGCTCACGCCGCGGCTGGGGTTGATCAGGGTAAGGCGGGCGCGATGCTTGTTCGCGGAAACCTTGATACCCACAAGCGCACCAAGCCCGGCGCTGTCGATGAAGTCCACCGCCGAAAGGTCGAGGTTGATTTGCGAGACGCCGGGGGCGATTGCGGGAACGATGGTTGCCTTCATGCGGTCGCATTCATCAAGCACCACGCGTCCGCGCAGCATCACGAGAAGGTTTCCATGCGCTTCGTAAAACTTCAGTTCCATGGGGTTCAGTCCGCTGTTGATTATCGTGTTTTGAAACTCTTCATCGTCGTGGTGCTATTTCCCCACCGCCATCCCGCCGTCATTCATTTCCTCACCAAAGAACATTCCACCACCGCCACCGGCAGGCGTTGGAATCGGGCTTGGCGTGGGAATCGGGCTGGGAGTGGGAACGGGGCTGGGTGTTGGCGATGGAAATGCGGTGGGGGAGGGCTTCGCCAGTTTGGGCGTCGAGCCGTCCATCACAATCACGCCATCGCGCAATGCGGATTCGCGCGCGCCGGGTTTTAGTGCCAAGCGCGCCATTTCGATTTCGATCTCGTTGATCTTCCGCTGCACGTCATACTCGCGCAGCGAACCGAGGAACACGGAGTACGCCACGACATTCAAGTAGAATATCGCCATCACCTTGGTTTCCTCGTTGGCGTTTGTCTTGGGCGCGACGCGGATGCGCAGCCTATCGACTTCGTAGGGAAACTCCTCGTGGGTGAGGCGATAGAGGAACGACATCACCGAGGCGTTGCTTCCCTGCACGCCGATTTCGAGGGCGGTGCTGAGACCAACCAGTTCGCCGACCGGTGTTGCGGCGACTGCGGGGGCTGCGCCAAAGCCGCCACCTTCCATCATCATCGACGGATCAGCGAAGTTGTCCATCGTCAGGCGCTGTGCCGGAGCCGGTGTGGCGGCGGCCTTTGCGGGATCGACGTAGTTGAGTGCGCTGGGGGGGAAATACTTCACATGAAGGATCGAATCAACCTTCTCCTGCCGGGCGATTTCGATCACATTGATCAGCGCCTCATTCTGGCGCTGCGTCATTGGGTGGTTGTCGTTGCCGGTAAAATCCTTCGGCCACGGCACGCGGAACAACTCATACATCTCCTCGCGAATTTCCGACTCATTCTTTCCCGCGAAGAAGTCCGGTTGAAGCTTTTTCAGAATCAGGTCGATGCGATTGATCGTCATCACCGTTGCGGCGGCGCGCCCAAATCGATCCGCGATCCCCGTGCCGTCGGGTATGGTCCCCCCCGTCTGGCTGAGAATCTGCTGCCCATCGCGCTGATAGACGTTCACACCCAGCGCGTTCATCAGCCCCAGATACTGCGCCTCGCGCGTTTGGTAGGCGGACGTGCCCACGTTGAGATTCTTCAGCAGGCGATTCTCGTCGCGAAGCTTGGCCAGATCGTCATCAACGGCGACGGTCTTGTACTTGTCCGGCAGCCCCTTCGTGATGTTCCACGAAGTAAGCGGCGGGCGCGCGTTCGCCAGCGAGTTGTCGCCCGGCCCCATGAAGCGCAGGACGGGGCCTTCGCCTCGTTCGCCCGCGTCGCGACGCTTTTCAATCTCTGCAAGAAAATCCCAGTATATCTGTTTCTGCCGCGCAGGAGTGAAGACGTTCGAATCGTTGACAACATAGTCGGGGAAGCCAAGCCGGAGCGTGGCAATATTCTGCCAGAACTTCAGCTTGTAGCGAATCGACTCGTACTTGAAGCGGTCGATGTCCTCCAGCCGGGGCGCCGTGCCCTGCGATGCGAAGGTGCCCATGGTGGCCTGATAGGCCGCCTTGGCTCCCTGATACTCCGCGGCGCGCTGGCGGAAGATAAACATGTGTAGGGCACCGATGGTGCCCATGGCGGCGATCACGCCGATGGCGATCTTTCCACTTTTCCGAATTTCCAAGTTAACAGAATCCTCGGCAAGCCGCCTACGGCCCGCTATTGTTGGCTATGTATAGCGCAGGTATCCGCTCCGCAGTGATAGAGGTCAACCTGAATGGGGCGGGTCGGAAACCGTAGGTACCCCACCTCCGGGGGAGGGGGTCTGCGGTGGTTCGCCTTGCTTCCGCCGTGGCGATCATGAATCTGGCGGAGATTCCAGTACTGTTCCTCGGATTCCAGAAGGAGAGCCATGGCTCGGCTGGTCATTGAAAGCGGTGCAGAGGCGGGTGCCACCTTTCCCCTGGATCGGCCTGTGAATACCATAGGCCGCAGCGTGACAAACACCATCCAGATCGTGGATCGGCGCATGTCCCGCAACCATCTGGAAAGTCACATCCAGGGCAGCCGCCTGACGCTCAAAGACTTGGGTAGCAAGAACGGTACGCTGCTCAACAACGCGGCCTCTGTTGCCCCCACGGACCTTAAAAACAACGACCGTATTC